>JABDJF010000600.1 GCA_013002645.1 Myxococcales bacterium | reverse complement strand
CGCGGCCACGGCCAGGGGATTCGTAGCCGCTCGTTTCGACTCAAGGATTGTGCGGACGACGTCATTGCCGTGGCCGACCAGCTCGGCATCGACCGCTTCATTGCAGTTGGCTATTCGATGGGCGGCCCGATCGCCAAGCTTTGTTGGAACCGGCATCCGGACCGAGTGATTGGCCTCGTGCTCTGCGCGACCTCGAGGTACTTCACGCCGCTGCAGTTTCCCATCCTGACCCGCGCGGTCTTGCCTGGCGCCGTCGTCGGCGCCCGGTTGGCGCCCACGTTCGTGCGCGGGCAAATCATCGAGAACATGGGCAAGACGGTGCGGGGCGCGGAGGCCAAAGCCTTCGTCCGCCGCGAGATGTCGGGCAGCGATCCGGCGTTGCTCGCCCAGGCCACTCGAGCGGTTCTACGCTTCTCGTCACGCGACTGGGTGTCGAACATCACGGTGCCGACCGCGGTCGTGATCACGACTCGAGACAAAATTGTGCCGACGCGACGTCAGTACGCGATGGCCGCGGCGATCCCCGGCGCCAAATCGTTCGAGGTCCACGGCGACCACTTCGCATGCGCCGCCCGCGACTCGAACTTCGTGCCGCAGTTGGTTGCAGCCTGCGCCTACGTCCGGAGCGAAGCGACCCGGCGACACACGCCGGCCGCATGAGCACCGTATCCCGGCTCCGGTCGGAGGTCGCTCATTCAACGATGCGAATGAGGTGGGTTGGGGCCGTCGTCAGATGCGTGTCGTCGATCGCGTTCAGCGAGGCTCGGACTTCGCCTTCGCGCGCATGGTGCGTCAGGATCGCGATGGTCGCCGTGCCGCCGTCGCCGGCGTCTCTGTCCTGAACCATCACCTCGATGGAAATGCCGGAGTCGCTCAGCTTGCCAGAGAGCGATGCGAGAACGCCGGATTCGTCTCTCACGGAAAATCGAAGGTAGTAGCGGGATGACAAATCGCCGGCTGCTTGAAGCTGCTGCTCGCCTTCCGACGGGAGGTGCCATCGCCTCACGGGCGCGCCGGCGAGAGTATTCTTCGCGATGTCGATGACGTCGCCCGCGACGCTGGTCGCCGTCGGACCGGCACCAGCCCCGAGGCCCGACAAGAAGCTCGGCCCGACCATCTCACCTTGGATCGCGACGGCGTTGAGCGCGCCGTCGACGTGAGCCAGCGGGTCGCTCTTTGGCACCAAGGCTGGATGGACGCGCAAGTCCAGCGCACCGTTCTCTAGGCGCTCTGCCACTGCCAAGGGCCGAATTACGTAGCCGAAATTGCGCGCATATTGAATGTCGCGTGGATCGACCTGCTCGATGCCCTCGGTCAGAAAGTCGCTCGGCAGGACGCGAGCCCCGAATGCAAGGCCTGCGATGAGCGCTAGCTTGTGACCGGCATCGCCGCCGGTGATGTCGAGCGTTGGGTCGGCCTCGGCAAACCCAGCCGCTTGTGCGGCCCTGAGCGCGTCGGCGAACGCCGCCCCTTCATTGGCCATGCTGGACAAAATATAGTTGCTGGTCCCGTTGATGATGCCCCGGACCGAACGGATGTGATCGGAAGCGAGCGACTCTCGAATCACGCGGATCACCGGGATGGCGCCAGCCACGGCGGCCTCGAAATACAAATCGCAGCCATTGTCCGCGGCGAGGTCGAACAAAGCCGCGCCGCGCTCGGCGAGCAATGCCTTGTTCGCCGTGACGACGTGTTTGTGGGCCTCCAAGGCTGTCTGCACCAAGCGCTCCGCAACGTCGACGCCGCCGATGAGCTCGACGACGATATCGACGTCGTCCCGCTTGGCGAGCTCAAACGCGTCGTCGAGCAAAGCGACACTCGGAGCCAGTGCGCGAACGATGTCGAGCCGGGCCGGGTCCTTGTCCGCGACTGCTGCAAGCCGCACGGACGCGCCCGCACGCGCGCGGATGACGTCGGAGTGCTCGAGCAAGACCTTCACCAGGCCTTCGCCGATCACGCCGCATCCGCAGATCCCAACTCGAATTTCGCGTTTCAATCCAGCACCTCCGAGAAGCGGCCAAGGTAGCACGAGGCCGGATTTCACCAAAAGCGCGCCATGTGGTCGGCGACGCGAAGCTGCTACAGTCGGCGCGGCGACTCATGCACGATCGAATGACCGACGACGCGATGTTCCCGTTCAACAATAGCTACGCGCGGCTGCCTGAGCATTTTTTCGCGCGGCTGCCGCCAACGCCGGTGTCCGAACCGAGCCTGATTCGGCTGAATGCGACCCTAGCCCTCGAGCTAGGGCTGGACCCAGAGCGGTTGGCCAGCCCGGAGGGGATTGAAGTCCTGGCTGGGAACCGAGTGCCTCGAAGCGCAGAACCATTGGCCATGGCGTATGCAGGCTTTCAGTTCGGGAGCTGGGTGCCGCAGCTTGGCGACGGGCGGGCCATTCTTCTCGGCGAGCTGATCGATCGAGAGGGTGTCCGTCGCGATGTCCAACTCAAGGGTTCGGGTCGCACTCCGTTTTCTCGCGGCGGAGATGGGCGCGCCGCAGTCGGTCCGGTGTTGCGCGAGTACATCATCAGTGAGGCGATGGCGGCCTTGGGCATCCCCACCACGCGTTCGCTCGCTGCGGTGGCGACGGGCGAACGAATCCGGCGCGAGATCGATCTGCCGGGCGCCGTCCTGACGCGAGTCGCACAGAGCCACATCAGAGTTGGGACGTTTCAGTTCTTTGCGGGCAGGCGAGACGAAACGGGCGTCCGCGTGCTGGCCGAACACGCCATCGCTCGTCATTTCCCGGAGGCCCGTGAATCAAACAACCCGATCCTCGCGCTCCTCGGCGCCGCGATCGAGCGTCAGGCGGAGCTGGTCGCCCGCTGGCAGCTGGTGGGTTTCATCCACGGGGTGATGAACACCGACAACATGTCGATCGCCGGAGAAACGATCGACTATGGCCCCTGCGCGTTCATGGACAACTACCACCCCGACACGGTCTACAGCTCCATCGACCATCGGGGGCGATACGCATACGGCAATCAGCCTTCGATTGCGCAATGGAACCTCGCCGGGCTGGCGAACGCGCTCTTGCCAGCGATCGCAGACGACCGAAATCGCGCGGTCGAGCTAGCCACGGAGATGATCCAATCGTTTCCGACCCGGTTTGCCCATTACTACGGGCCGGGCCTGCACCGGAAGCTCGGCCTCATGGAAGCTCGGGACGGGGACGTGGAGCTCGCTCAGGATCTGCTCAAAATCATGGCGGAAAACGCAGCAGACTTCACGCTCACATTTCGACGGCTCGGCGACCTGGTTGATTCGAGCGTCCGAAACGACGACTGGGTGACTGGTCTCTTCGACGACCCGGCGGCCTTCGGCCGATGGGCCGTCGGTTGGCGGAATCGTCTGGGCAGCGAACCCCGGCCGCCTGCAGAGCGTCAGCGCGACATGCGATCGGTCAACCCGGCTTTCATACCGCGCAACCATCGAGTCGAAGAGGCGATCGAGGCGGCGGTCGAACGAAGCGACCTCGAGCCGTTTGAGCGGCTCATCGAAGTGCTTGCGTCACCCTACGAAGACCAACCGTCGCATGAACCCTATGCCGAGCCGCCGCGGCCCGATCAGATCGTTCGAGAGACGTTCTGCGGGACCTGATCGCCGGATCTCGAAGATGGCTGAGCTCTCGGGGTCACTTGATCGAGAAGCCGAACCAAGTCTGCCCTTGAACGCTGGAGCCGAAGCCGGCGTTGGTGCCCTTTACGTCGGCCGAAGATCCCATTCCGACGGAGGCGAGGCTGAAGGCGTACTCTCCTTTGGGCAAGGTCACTCCGGGCGTGACCTTGTAGCAACCGTCGCCGATCTTCTTGAACTTCAAGGGTATCGAATTGTCGGTGGATTTTCTGTTCTTGCTGCCACCCCAGTTCGTCGTGCCGCCGACGACGAGCTCGCGGTACTTCTTCTTGGTTGAAAACGGGTACAGCTTGATCTGTTGATTCGGGTGGAACTGGGTACTGAATGGCCTGAACGCAAACGACTGAGACGCATTCACCGAGGTGCTTGCCGTGGGCTGCTCGAGGCGAACGCTGTTGTCGAAGCCTCTGTAGATCCCTTTCTTCCGCTGCTTGGCGACGGCCTTCTCCATCCCCAGCTCTTCGCCCGAGGCGCCGTTATCACTGATGGCGCTGACCATGTTGGCAAACTCGGGGCACAAGTCGTCCGCGCTGGCGGTGGAAGAAACGAGCGTAAGCAACATGAGGATGGACGTCTTCTTCATCACAGGAATCCTTGGCTGGTGTCTGTCGGCGGGTCGCCGCAGAGCGGTGATACCGAAAACGGACCCTTCTTGTCTACCCTCAAAAATCGGACGAAAGGTGATGTTCGAACGCAGCCGGGAAGCGTTCGATGAGGCTTTCGTATGCCATCTTGGCCCGATAGGCGTATCGATTGGCGGCTTCGACCGACGGCACGATGGCCGCGAGCAGCTGGAGCGGCTCGGGGTTTTGGGTTTTGCCGAGCTTCTGCATCCGGCGGATGGCCGCGTCGACCCTGCCATCGCTCGCGTCGAGCTCGGCCAGGTGGACGTTGGCAAGGATATGACCAGGAAGGTATTCAAGCGCTTCTTCGTACAGGGGCCGACCGAGGTCGGGGCGGCCCGCTTGCTCGGCCCACATCACGCCTCGCTGGAACGCTACCCAGGCGAACGGAAACGGAGATACGTCGCGGTAGCGTTCGAGCGCCGCTCGGAAGGCAGCATCGGCCTCTGTGAAGCGGTCGAGCTTCGCCAATGCCAGTGCTAAGCTCGTCAGGTTTTGGAAGGTCGGTCGTTCCGATGCCATTGCGCGTCGCCGCGCGACGAGATCGTCCAATGGAGCTCCCAACGCTAGCAGAGCCATGGCTTCCAGGTGATTCGCCTGAGCTTCGAGATCTGCGCGTGCGCCGATGCCGGCTCCGTTCGGGTCCTGAATGCGCGCCTCGCTCACCAGTGCCAGTGCGGCGTCGAACTCGTGAAGCGTTTGGAGCACGCTGGCGTGCAGGAGCAGGGCCGACGGGTTCGACGGCTGTGCCTCGACGAGCTGTGTCGACACCGTCGAGGCTTCTTCCCAATCATCGTAGCTCCCATACAGATCGGCGCGAAGCATCAGCGCTTCGATGAGGGTGGATGCATTGGTGAAGTCGAGCCCGAGTCGGAGCTTGCGCCGGGACGCTTCGATCGAAGCAGCCAGGTTGCTGCGCGCAATCGGTTCGCTCGTGGTCCTTCGCGAGGGCGCGGGCTCGGGAAACTCGGGAGCCGAAGTGCCGGCGTGACCCGGGAGCCGTGACGACAGATCGCCGTCACAGCCCCAGGCCGCAACCGAGAGCACCAGCAATACGCAATGAGTGCTGCGTGCCATGGGTACTACTCGTTGGGTTCAGCGAGAAATGGGAAACCCGCGAGGAATCCCTCTGCGTTCGCGTCGACTCCGTCCCCAACGCCGGCAAGGGTGCCGGCAGCGAGAACCGAGTAGCTGTCGTCGATGACGTCATATTGAGGCGTTCGCCCGCCGCATCCGCCTTCCTCGACGATCCCTAGCGCTTCTGCTTCGACGCCCAGATAGGCCACGCACAGGTTGCTGCTGCTGTCGACGTAGAGCTGGTCATCGGCAAGAACGCCAGCCAAACCATCGTAGCGGGTCTCGCCACCTGGCCCGGTTGGCTCACCGATCGCGAGCTGTGTACCGCATCCGGCCGGCACGGTGCTGTCCGTGTCGAGCGAATCGAGGATGGCGAGTGCGCTGGCGAAGTCGGGGATGAAAACAGGCCAGGAGGCCAGGTCGTCCGCCGCGTTGTATTCGTCTTTGCGAGCGCTCTTTGCGGTTGAGTCGGAACTGAAGGTCTGTGTGAGCGCGGTGTTGATCGCCGGTCGACCGATGCGGTCGATCTGCTCCGTGACAGCGCCTCCGCCGGCCCCTCCCATCCCGGCCGTACCTCCAGCGCCACCGGCGCCGCCGGAACCTCCGCTCGAGGTCACGCCTCCGTCAGAGCCGCAGCCGATGAGTGAAGCCGCGCTCAGCAATGTGATGCCAATGAATGATGTCTTTGCTTGCATGATGTTCAACCTCACTGTGAACGAGTGCTTGCCCACACCCCGAGAATGTCGCCGTTTCCATTGACCAAGGACCGGTCCACCTGGACCACCAAAGCCAGCACGTTGCTTCCTCCGAAGTCGTCGCCGTTCGGTGCCGTGCTGATCACGGACCGGAGCTGCGCCGCGGTCATGTCGTCGAGTAATGGACAGCCATCATCGTCGAAGTTGAGCGCTGGCGCGGCGGCGATGACCGCGTCGACCGTGGCATTGAACCCCGTCAGGTTGAAGAAGAAGGGATCGTCGCGCAGTCCGGCGAACACCCTGAGGTTGCCGTCGATACTCGTGATGCCCTCTGCGTCGGATGCGTCACCGGAGGCGCTGGAGCCGCCGCCTTCGCACGTGACCACGCCGCTTCCATCGAACGAGCAGGTGATGTTGGTTTCCACCTGCTGGGTCGGTCCGAGAGGACCGTCGTCGTCGCTGTTGACGTGAAAGACGTAGTCCACGGCGTCGGAAAAGGCTCCGGCGCTGGCCAGCGTCATGATTAGGTTCAGCTTTTCAGGCTCCGTCTCGTCCATCCAGGCGTAGAGGTCTGCTAGGTCCGCAGCTGGTTCGCCCACCGCCCGGGGTGAGTCGCCGTGGTCGGCCGCATGGACGCTGCCTACGAGGCCCGCGCCGGCCGCGATCACCGCGGCCAGCACGAACGATTTTGTTCTTTTCATACATTTCCTTTCGGCCCGCAGATGCACGGGCCTCTTTTGCTGCCTACGTCCGCTGGAAGGAAATGGATTAACGATTTCTGAAATGAGTTGGGGAAATGAATGAGCCACGTCGCTGCGCCAACTTGACGGCGTGTAATCACGTCACCAGAGAATTCTGCATCCCGTCTGCAGCCCGTCGGCGAGCGGCTACGCGACGACGCGGCGCCGTTCTTCGGCATAGATTCGAAGCGCGAATTGACCGGCGGGGTGACTGCGCACTTCACGGATTAGCGACTGTGCTTCCTCGTCGAGCGAGGCCCGGGCGGGCAGGATTGCGCCGAAGCCCTCTTCGGGCGTGAGGCATAGAGCCGGGGCAAGGAGCGCCGCAAAGGTCAGGTCCGCCGCCGTGAACCGATCGCCACAAAGATAGTTGCGATGTTCGAGCCTCGACGCGGTGTCGTCGAGCTCTTGCCGCAAGCGCGTCAATGCCCGGTCGTGCCCCGATTCGGTGAGGTTCAAGGCGCGGGTGAGCTGGGACCCGACGAAGGGGACGATTCGTTTGAACGCCCACGCTTCGCGACGGCCGACGTTGTCGGCTGCGAGCTGCTCGATCATTCCGGGATGACTGCCGAGATGCCAGTACGCCAGCAAGCGCGTGTATGGACCGAGCTGGTCGCCGTAGTGGTCGACGAGCTCCGAGACTTCGGCGTTTGGAAACAAGGAGTCGTCCCCAGCCGCTGCGAAGTGAACGATGTCGGTGGAGTCCGTGAGGATGCGCCCATCGTTCAGGATGAGGACGGGCGTGGAGTATCGGGACGATGTGCGATCTGCCGAGCCACCGCGGCCCCGCGTCGCGACGGCAACCGCGATGGAGCAGACAAAGGGCATATGTGGCTCTTCGCGGTATGGAACAGTGTATCGATCGAGCGCCCATCGGGCCTTCTCGTTGTAGAGAGAGAAAGGCAGTGTGATCAATCGATGGTGCACACGCTCGTCCTTGGACACGACTCTCCTGTTCATCCTGTGTGGAACCGGTAGCGGGCTCCCATTCTCGGTGAAGCAAAGCTCGGAAAGCGGACGTCTTCGAGATAGGCCTCGAGGCATTTCTTGAAGCGTCGACGGCCGGGGTCGATTGTCGTCCCGAGGATCATCCCGTCTTTGCCACGAATGGCGAGATCGATAGTGACGGTGCCTAGCTCGTTTTCACGACGGATCTCTTTTTCGATGCACAGCTCGTACATCTCATCGAGATGATCGTCCATGAAGCTCGCGACCTCTTCCGCGCTCAGCTGGGCTTCGCCGCCGTCGGCTGTCGCGTCGCCGACCTCCACCGGGCGCGCCATCG
>JABDJF010000592.1 GCA_013002645.1 Myxococcales bacterium | reverse complement strand
GAACCGGGGTGTTGGTTTGGCGGGACCATTCACACAGCCTTCCACCGCGAGCCGCGTTTTTCCGCCGAACTGCGAGGTTCCGCACAGGCGTTCAGCGCCCGAATCGCTACCCTGAAGGGGATTGGAGGATGACCTCTGTGAAAGCGATCGCGATGCTGGCTTGGATCTCGCTGCTGGGGGGTGACCCGCTAGTCGATCCTTGGAAGAACGCTGTTTCCCCGCTCGGGGAGAACGAGAGCTCGACCTTCCACGAGCCCGCGGCTCCGGGAGCCTGGAGGCTCGACGACAACGAGCTGCTGAATCCCTTCGAGAACGAATAGCCCTGGCTGCCGTTCGACGCGACCTCCGGGTCGAGGAGTTGATCCGAGACCCGCACTGCACGTACATTTGTCGAGCTGGAGGACCCATTCGCCATTTGCCCGCGCTCACGCTGATTCTGACTCTCGTTTGCGGCTGCTACGAGATTTCGCATCCGGCGAAGGGCTACCAGATTATCCAGAACGTATTCGAGGCTCCGATCATCGCGGGGACCGGAGGAAGCCGGAATCTTCTCTTGGCCGGCGTCCCCTGGCAGCTCGCCGAACAGGTCGACCAAGAGAATTTCATCTTCTTCCATCGACTGCCGTTGTCCGCCTGGGAGTGCAAGACCGCCGGATGCGCGACCCGGCTTCAGGTCGTAACCGGGGACGGGCTCGTGGTCTATCACGAAGACCGCATGGGCCAAGACATGCACGTCTGCACGATTGACTACGTACAGACGGTCGGCCGTGTGCATTGCCGTGAACGGCGCGCCGGCGATCAGGTCCTCGATCGCCAGCAGACGACTTTCATCGGAGATTTGCCCGACGCGTCCTGGGAGGGCGATTGGTTTTCGCGGCTGACCAGCGGCCAGCACTCCTGGGCGCAGAGCAACGACCCCTGGCACCCCGCCGAAGATGGCATAGGCGCAGAATGGAGCGAGGAACCCTGGGCGGGGGACCCCATCGTGGGCGTCCTGCAGCGCGCGCACAACGTCGACCTCGGCGCTTGCTCCCTATTCATTCCCTGGAAATGGGAAGATCGCGACCCGCGGCTCGATGCCATGATCGGGCCGATGCTCGGTGACCGCGGGCTTGCGGAGCTCACGCTGGACGAGCTCGACACCGCTCGCGCCGAATCCGCAAGTCAAAACGAGATGCAAGACGTCGCATGGTTTTTCGACGCCTTCACCAACCTCTGGCCCCGTGATATCCCAAGCGAGTTCCACTACCACGTCAAGGAAACCGGCGAGCGCCAAGCCTGCCTTCGAAGCTACTTCGCGGCGAACACCAGCCTTCGCGCGCGTCCGGGCGGCTGGAACATCATCGCCGAAAGCATCGTCGGCGGCCTCGCCCAGCTCTTCGGCATCGGTGACTGCAAGACTCACCCGATGAGCGTTCGATTTTGCGGCGAGCTTGGCGCACGCGATGGCGCTCCGACGTTCACCCTCGACGAGTCCTCGGTCACCGTCGAGGTGGAGCCCTACTCCCGATTCAAACCTTCTTGCAACCGTAACTTCGTGCCTTTGGTGAAGGAAGGGCTTGCGGACGGGGTCGAAAAACTGACGGACGCGACGGTCACCGAACAGCTGACCGAGCTCACCGCCGGCCTGCCTTTCGAGATCCGGCGGGTCGAGCTCACCCCCAGCGGCGCGCACTTCGTCGTGGCACAGGACTACGGGGACCCGCAGTACGCGGCCATGAAGGCAGCCGGCGAGGCGCTCGCCGGAGAGCCCGGGGTCTTGTGCAGGCCCGAGCTCGGCGACAGCGACTTCAGCCATCTAGACCTGGGATCGACGCGACTTTCCCTTCCGAAACGAGGAATTTCACGTTAGTCCCGCCCCGTCGCCCGGGCAGCTGCACCGGATACTTCCGCGGAAGCAACGATACCCGCAGTTAACAATTACTTATGGACCTCGGCCAATGACTCCGCGATCATCGGGGAAATGCTTGTAAGTCAATGTGGGTCGGCCCTCGAGAAGCGCCAAGCGGAGAAGGACTGACGCATGGATCGCATCGGCTCGAGCATGATCGACTTCGCCGAGGCCGCGTACGACCTCGAGCGTGGCGACCGGGAGTGGCTTCCCACGCTGCTGAAACGCGGCCTACCGGTCCTGGAGCACGGCCTCGGCGTCGCGGGCTACGAGTATGGCCGTCCTCCCCACTCAGAGGCGGTAGAGCTCCGAGATGTCCATGTCGCGTCGGGACCCAAGGACTTCGCAGAGCGTCACCTTCGTGCCCTGTCGACCACCGACCCAGAAGTGCTCCGGAGGCAACTGCACCCCGGGTCGGCAACGACGGGGTCTGAGCACAGCAAAGATCACCCCGAGGAGCTCGCCCACTACATCTCGCACGTCGATTACTGCAAGGACGTGCTGTTCCTGACGGCGGTGGATGCGAGAGGCGCTGGCGTGGCGATCGTCGCGCCGCTCCCAGAGATCACGACGCTGTCGCCTCAAGAGACCCAGCGTTGGC
>JABDJF010000573.1 GCA_013002645.1 Myxococcales bacterium | reverse complement strand
TGCGGCCCAACGGGAAGAACATCAACCACAACGTCGGTGCGCTGCACCCGGAAACCTGTGCGAAAGAGGTCCGGAAGCGTGGAGCAGATCTGGGCATCGCCCTCGACGGCGACGCCGACCGCATCATCATGATCGACGAGAAGGGCAATCAGATCGACGGCGACGCGATCATGGCTCTTTGCGCGACGCGCATGCTGCGCGCAAAGAGCCTTCGGCGACGGACCCTCGTGACAACCGTGATGAGCAACCTCGGCCTCGAGCGCGCAATCGAAGAGGACGGTGGCAAACTACTGCGGTGTAACGTTGGCGATCGCTACGTCGTCGACGCGATGCGACAAAAGGGCCTCAACTTCGGGGGCGAACAGTCCGGACATTTGATCTTCCTCGACCATGCAACGACGGGCGACGGCCTGGTCGCCGCGATGCAGGTGCTCGCGATCCTGCTGCGCGAGGGGCGACCTCTATCCGAGCTCGCGAGCGAGGCGATGCAGCGAGTGCCGCAAGTTCTGGTGAACGTCACCCTCCCCGATCGCCGCGCGCTCCAAGAGCTGCCCAAGACCAGTCGCGCAATCGCTCGTGCGGAGAAATCGCTCGGCAAAAACGGCCGGGTGCTGGTTCGATGGAGCGGTACCGAACCGAAGCTCCGCGTGATGATCGAGGGCCCCAAACAGGACCGAATCGAGGCCATGGCGAACGGCATCGCAGCCGAGGCCAAAAGAGAGTTCAAACTCGCCCGCTAGCCAGTACTAGGGTACGAGGGGCTCGTTGAACAGGACGGTGATGGCCGATGGCTGAACCCCGACCACCTCGATGCCGTCGGGCAGGCCGCGAAGCTCGACCGGGACCGCCACCGACCCCTTCTTCGTCGAGACCTCGCTCAGGCTCACGATGGCGAGCACCGAAGCCGGGTTCAAGGCGTCTACCAGAGTTTCGGGGCCACGGATTCGGGCGGCGACCGCGCGAGGCCGGAGTGCTCGAGGAATGACCCCTTCGGCGTCGACCCGCAGCGGCGAGAGCACACGAACTTTCATCTTGGGCTGAACCCGCAAAGTCACCAGAACGCTCTGGGTATCGAAGCTCGTGTTCGCAGGAGCCGCGACGAGTTGAATCTCGCTTTGAACCACGCCTTCTTCGAGCTTCGCCACGTCGATCTGCATCGAGCGAACCGTTCGGATCGAGTTGACGACATCTCGCGGCCCATCGACCTCGACCACCTGCGGAAAGACCTCGGGTTCCCCCGCCCACTCGAGCCCCGAGGCCAGGGCGCCTTTTAGAAAGACCTCGACTGGAATGTCGCGGACGGCCCGAGGCGCCCATTTGAACACCAAGGAAGGCGGCACGACCTGCATCACCGAAACGCCCGTTGGTAAATCGAACATCTCTTTCTCGAAATAGTACCGCGTGTCGTCGCGGGAATTGAGCTCCACGTCGACCGCGGGCAGCGCTTCCTGGCGAAGTGAGTTCAGGCGGGCGCGGCTGCCTTTGAGACGCACGCGAACCCGGTCCGGGGTCTCGGTGACCAGGATCATGTCCTTCGCGTCCGGTGGCGGCCGCACGACGACGTCGATGTAGACGTTTCGCTCCATGTCCTCCGCACCCTGTACGAGCGAGAACATGAGGATCGCGATGCCGAGCGCACCGGCTTTGAGTCCCAGGTTCTCCGTGACGAAGGCCCGCAGGGCGTTCAGTGCTTCAACGACGGCGCTCACCGGGTTTCCTCGGCCTTCTTCACCGTGATGACTCCGTCTGAGCTTTGTGAACGGTTTGCCTCGGGAGGCGCCAAGGTCGTTCGCCGATCAGCGGCTTTGCGGCGACTGCGCTTGGGCGCATAAAAGAGGCCGTAGAGCGCATCCCGAAGCGACCCAACGTCGAGGTTCCGCACGATGTTGCCGTCGAAGCAGAGAGAAATAGCCCCACGCTCTTCGCTGACGACGACCACGACCGCATCGGTCTCTTCGGTGATGCCAAGCCCGGCGCGGTGGCGAGCGCCCAGGGAACGGTCACCTCCGGCGGAGCCTGCCATCGGCAGGAACACACCGGCCTGCCAAATTCGACCTTCACGGACCACGACGGCGCCGTCATGCATGGGGTTCTCGAAGCTCGGAACGAACACGCTGTGCAGCAGCTCTTTGCTCACGGCCGCATCGACCTCGGTACCCCGCTCGATGAACTCGTCCAGCGCCGCGCTACGCTCGAAAGCAACCAAGGCCCCGATGCGCTTTTGTGCAAGCGTGCCCGCAGCTTTGATCACTTCTTCGATCGTCTGGGTTTCTTTGGCGGTACGCTGCCCACGAAGAAGCGGTCGCCTTCCCATTCGGGCGAGCGCGCGTCGAATGTCGGACTGGAAGATGATGACGACGATGACCGCCAGATAGGCGAGCACGGAGTCCAAAATCGTGGTGACGGTCACCAAGCCGACGCGACGTGCAAAGAGGTAGCCGACGAAAACGAGACAGAGCCCGATGGCCACCTGCATCGCGCGGGTTCCACGCAAGATGACCAAGGCCCAGTAGATGAGAACCGCAACGAGCCCGATGTCCAGTGCGTCGTGCAGCACGTCCCAAGGGTTCCGCTGAAAGAAGCTCGAAAAGCCCGAGCTGAGCTCGCTGAAGACACTGGTGAGCACCTCGATCACCGTTCGCCTCCTCCGGCTTCACGAAGGGCCTGCGCTACTCGTATCAGCTGGCGCATCGCAAACACGTCGTGGACCCGTACCGCATCGACTCCCGCAGCCGCGCAAATCGCCACCGCAGCCGCCGTGCCGCCGAGGCGATCGCCGGGAGGAGGCGGCTCTCCACCTGGATTAGGCGCAAGCTCGGCGATGAAGGATTTCCGCGAAGGCCCCACCAGTACACGGTATCCGGTCTTTCGGAAACGCCCAAGAGAACTTAGCAGCAGAGCCGACTGGGCGGCCGTCTTCGCGAACCCGAGCCCCGGATCGAGCCAAACCGACGCCCTTGGAACCCCGGCACGTTCCACGCGTTGAGCGGCCGCCAGGAGCTCGGCAAGCACGTCGTCGACCACGTTTTCATAGGCGGTGTTTGGCGACTGAACCTCGCCTCGCCCGCGGTTGTGCATGATGACGTAGTCGGCGCTCTTTGCAGCGGCGGCCTCGGCGAGCGCAGGATCTTCGGCGCAACGCACGTCGTTGACGACGCTGGCGCCGGCCGCGAGCGCCGCCGCTGCGACCTCCGGCTTGACCGTATCGATGGAAACCCTCGCGCCGAGCCGCCCAGCCAATGCCTGGACGACGGGCACGACGCGCCGGATCTCTTCGGCGACAGGCACCTGTTCGAAGCCTTCGCCATAAATTCGGCCGGCCGGTCTCGACGACTCCCCCCCGATATCGACGACGTCGGCGCCCTCCTGAAGCAACCGTCGGCCGTGATCGACCGCCGCTGGACGCTCCAGGTACTGACCCCCGTCGCTGAACGAATCCGGCGTCACGTTGAGGACGCCCCACAGCTCGGGCATCAGGACCTCCGTCGTCTACCCTGCGCTGGGCACCTCTCGCGGCCGGGGCTGGAAGATCGCGCCCTTTCGCTTTTCTTCGTTTTCGCGGCGCTTCTCGGCGTACGTCGGCACGCTGACCGTGACCGGTGGCGGCAGGTCCTTGCCGGACATGATCGCCTCGATCTCTTCGCGACCTAGAGTCTCGCGCTCGAGTAGCGCCTGCGCGATCGCATCGAGCTCCGCACGGTGCCCTTCGACGATTGCCCTCGCGCGGTCGTACTGGGCGGTGATGATGCCGCGAACCTCGTCATCGATCTCCTTGGCGGTCTCTTCGGAGTAGTCCTTGTGATAGGACTGACCGAGAAAACCGGTCTCTTCTTTCTCGACGTACGAGAGCGGGCCGAGGGACGTGCTCATGCCCCACTCGGTCACCATGGAACGGGCGAGCTGGGTAGCCTTCTTGAAATCGTCGGCGGCCCCGGTGGTAAGCTGCCCGAACACCACCTCTTCGGCCAGACGCCCTCCGAGTGCCATGGCGATTCGATCGAGCACCCACTCCGAGCTGTAGCTCAGGCGGTCCTCCTCTGGGAGCGCCATGGTGAGACCAAGCGCAGGGCCGCGGGGGATGATCGTGACCTTGTGAATGGGGTCGTGGTTCGGGAGTTTCCAAGCGACCAAGGTGTGACCGGCTTCATGGTACGCCGTCGTCTTGCGCTCGTGCTCGCTGATGACCAGCGACCGGCGCTCGGAGCCCATCATGACTTTGTCTTTGGCCATTTCGAAGTCGGACATGGAGACCACTTCTTTGTCCTGACGCGCCGCCAAGAGCGCGGCCTCATTGACGAGATTCTCGAGGTCGGCGCCGGAAAAACCAGGCGAACCCCGTGAGATGATGTCCAGCTGGACGTCGTCCCCGAGAGGCACCTTTCGTGTGTGCACCGCGAGGATGCCCTGTCGGCCGTTCAAGTCTGGCCGGGGAACGATGATGCGGCGGTCGAAGCGGCCGGGACGAAGGATTGCCGGGTCCAGGACGTCGGGCCGGTTTGTCGCCGCGATGATGATGACACCCTCGCTCGACTCGAACCCATCCATCTCGACCAGGAGCTGGTTCAAAGTCTGCTCGCGCTCGTCGTGACCGCCGCCGAGGCCAGAGCCCCGATGACGACCGACGGCGTCGATCTCGTCGATGAAGATGATGCAGGGCGCATGCTTTTTGCCCTGCTCGAACAAATCACGAACTCGTGAAGCGCCCACGCCGACGAACATCTCGACGAAGTCCGAGCCTGAAATGCTGAAGAACGGAACGCCGGCCTCTCCGGCGATGGCGCGCGCTAGAAGCGTTTTGCCGGTGCCAGGCGCCCCCATGAGCAGGACGCCCTTCGGGATGCGGCCCCCGAGCCGCTGGAATTTCTTTGGGTCTTTGAGAAAGGCGATGATCTCTTCGCAGTCGTCTTTGGCCTCGTCGATCCCGGCAACGTCTTTGAACGTGACCTTGTTTTGGGACTCGTTGAGCAAGCGCGCGCGCGACTTTCCGAAGCTCATCGCTTTGCCGCCGGACGCCTGAAGCTGCCGCATGAAAAACAATAGGATGCCGACGAGGAAAATCATGGGAAGCCAGGTCACCAGGATGCTCGTCCAGAGGCTGTTCTGATCTTCGGGCAGGTACTCGACGCTCACTTCGTTATCGAGCAGCTGCTGGTTGATCTGCTCCCCCATGATGCCAACGGTGACCTTCTCGTTGCGGACGCCACGCTGACCTTGCGCGCTTTCATCCGCAGACTTGAGCCAGTACGTGTACTCACCGCTGTTGT
>JABDJF010000572.1 GCA_013002645.1 Myxococcales bacterium | reverse complement strand
GTCGTTGATCGCAGTGCCCAAAAACACGATGCGGTCCTTCAAAAGCCGGCTGTAAATATCCCAGGCTCGCTCGCCACGGTGGGTTTCTTCGATGATGGTGATTGCGCGCGTCGCAAAATCGTCGCTCATGCGTGCAACCTAGTCCCTCTGGGCGTCCCCGCAATCCGGATTTTGAGGAGCGGCGTTCGGCGCTATGTTGCTCAGATGCTGCCGCCCCCTACTGAGATGCTCCGCCAGTTGATTGCGGCGCCTTCGGTGAGCTCGCCGGATCTCCGATTCGACCAGTCGAACCGCGGGGTCATCGACCGACTGGCCGAGTGGGCGGCCGGGCTCGGCTTCGCGGTACGGATCGAGTCACTCCCCGGAGACTCGGGCAAGGCCAACCTGATCGCCAGGCTCGGAGAGGGTGACGATGGGCTCGTGCTTTCGGGGCATACCGACACGGTCCCTTACAACGCGGAGCGCTGGACCGACGACCCATTCGTGCTGACCGAGCGGGAGGGCCGGCTCTACGGGCTCGGTACCGCCGACATGAAGGGCTTCTTTTCGGCGGCGCTTCACGCGGTGGCGCGCTTCGACCTAGCGGCGCTTCGGCAGCCGATCACGATTCTCGGGACCGCGGATGAAGAGAGCACCATGAACGGTGCGCGCGCCCTTGCGGAGAGTGGGGAGCGGTTTGGACGCTACGCGATCATCGGTGAGCCGACCGGCCTGCAGCCGATTCGAAAGCACAAGGGTGTCTTCTACGTGCAGGTCGCGGTGGGCGGCAAGGCGGGACATGCAAGCAACCCGGCGCTCGGGGTGAACGCCATTGACGGGCTGCAGCGGGTGCTCGTCGCGCTGCAGTCATGGCGGGACACGATTGGCGAGCGCCATCACGACGAGGACTTCGAGGTCCCGTCGCCGACGCTCAACTTCGGTCGGATCAGCGGAGGCGACAGCCCCAATCGAATCTGCGACGCGTGCACGCTCGACGTCGACATTCGACTGCTGCCCGGGATGGAGCGACACGCCGTAGCGTCGGAGCTTCGCGACGTCGTTGCCAATGCGCTCGATGGCGGGCCGTGGACCTTCGACCTCCGCGCGGTCGGCGGCTACGCGGACTCGTTCTCGGGGCCCACGGATGTAGAGTTCTCCGAGGCCGTCGAGACCTTGTGCGGGTGTTCAGCCAAGAGTGCGCTCTTTGGAACCGAGGCTCCGTATCTCGCCGAATTGGGGCTGCAGACACTCGTCCTCGGTGCGGGCGACATTGCCGTCGCGCACCAGCCGGACGAATATGTCACCATGGCAGCAATCGATCGCGCCACCGATGTGTACGCGAGACTGATTCAACGCTTCTGCACCGACCCGCCATGAGCCCCAAAGTCGACCCATTCGTCCAACACTTCCGAGCGAGCGCACCGTACATCCATGCGCACCGCGGTCGGACGTTTGTGATCATGTTTGGCGGAGAGGCGGTGGCCTCCAAGGACTTCCGAACGCTCCTCTATGATGTCGCGCTGCTCCGTTCGCTCGGCGTGCGCATCGTTTTGGTGGCTGGCGCGCGCCCTCAAATCGACGAAGCCCTGGCGCGCCGCGGCGAGCAGTCTCGATTCGAAGGCGACCTGCGGGTGACCGACGAGGTGGCCCTGCAGTGTGTCAAAGAGGCGGTCGGCGCGACGCGGGTCGAGCTGGAGTCGCTTCTTTCGATGGGCCTGCCGAACTCGCCGATGTCCGGTGCGCGACTGCGGGTGGCGACCGGCAACTTCGTGATGGCGCAGCCGGTGGGCGTCCTCGACGGCGTTGACTATCAGTACACAGGCAAGCCGCGGCGAGTGGATGCCGAGGCCATTGGGCAGCGGCTCGACGATGGCGCGATCGTCGTGCTCACGCCGATCGGCTACTCGTCTACCGGAGAGGCCTTCAACATCAGCAGTCACGACGTGGCCGCTGCGGCCGCCATTGCGCTACGTGCCGACAAGCTGATTGGCCTGCTCGAAGGGCAGGGGGTCCTCGATGCCGAGGGGCTGACTCCTTCGCAGCTCAGCCCGCTCGAGGCGGAGCGCTATCTTCACTCGGGCCGCGATCTGGGTCATGACGTGGAGCGCCACCTCGCTGCGGCGGTCGAGGCCTGCCAGGGCGGGGTGCCGCGTGCGCATCTGGTGGCTCGGCAGAGCGACGGCGCTTTGCTTCGCGAGCTGTTCACTCGAGATGGGGTCGGCACGATGGTGACCTCCGACGCCTTCGAAGGCGTGCGCTCGGCTGAGCAAAGCGACATCGGCGGGATCCTCGCCTTGATCACACCGCTCGAAGAACAGGGCATCCTGGTCCGGCGTCCCCAAGAGATGCTCGAGAACGACATCGACAAATTCACGATCATCGAGCGCGATGGGATGCTCGTCGCTTGCGCTGCACTCTACGCCTATCCGGACGAGTCGATCGCCGAGCTTGCCTGCCTCGTGGTCCATCCCGATTTCCGCACCTCGGGCCGCGGCGGTCAGCTGCTTCAGTACCTCGAACGCCAATGCGAAGCCCAGGGCTTGCGCAGCCTGTTCGCGCTGACGACCCAGACCTCGCACTGGTTTCGGGAGCATGGCTTCGACAACTGCGAGTTGAACGAGCTTCCCGAATCACGGCGCTCGCACTACGACCAGGGGCGCCGTTCGAAGATCCTGCTCAAGCCGCTCGACTAGCGCATCTGCGCCAAAGCACAGGGCTTTCGGTTCACGCTTGGATGCGATTGCGAATCGTGCTACTCGTCCCCGAATTCGCGTAAATGGGACGCGATTCGTCGTTGATACGTGCAAAATGAAGCAGGCTGAGCTCAATCCCCGCCCGGACCTCGACGCTCTTCCCCGAGACGAGGAGATGGAGGACATCGTGGGCCAAGAGGAGAAAGTCCTCGCCCGCGTCCACCGGACCGCCGCAGCCTCGCGTCCCACGCACCGCGGTCAGCTCATCGACTACGATGCCGAGCTCATCGCGCTCCGCGACCAGATTCGGGAGGCGCGTCTCGAAGATATTCCTCCACTCGTCGAGGAGATGGAGCGCCTTCAGCAGGTGGCCCAACGCCG
>JABDJF010000519.1 GCA_013002645.1 Myxococcales bacterium | reverse complement strand
AAGAGCAGCGGACGCCGCCAATTTCTTGGTCCTACTTTATCCCACATGTAAGGTGACTTCGAATCCTATGGTAGCGCCCCGGGAGGTTTTGGATGGGCTATTTGGGCAAAGAACGCCGAATTCATCGTATCTTCGTGACCCGCAACAGTGAATACCACGTCCGTCGGAATGTGTGCGTGGCCGTTCGGGACCGCCGAAGCGGCAAGTGGCTGGGTGGCCACCTCGCGCTTCGAAGCACGGTTTCCGGGGGTCTCAAGTTCCACGACAACGGCGCAATCAGCGCCTCGGAGGGGCTCCCCACCGTCGGTGAGTCGCTCTTCTTCATCGCCGCCGGCCGGGACCTGATCACCAGCCCGGTGCTCAACGTGGAGCGGCCTCCATCCGCGGTCGTTCACGACTATCCGATGTGAACACGCGGGGGTGGGGATGCTATATCCCGCTTCGTGTCGTCCGAGATGAAGACCATTCGCGTCGTAGCGGCCCTGGTCGAACGCGATGGGCGGTATTTGATCACCCAGCGTCGAGAGACCGCCGTGCTGCCAAGGCTCTGGGACTTTCCGGGCGGGCGCGTCGAAACGGGCGAGACCGACGAGGCCGCATTGGCGCGTGAAGTGGCAGAGCGTCTTGGCGCCCGCGTCGACGTTGGCCAGCTAATCTCATTTGTGAATCATCCGTACGAGAAGTATGCGGTCGACTTGTATCTTTACGAGTGCAGGTTGCTCACCGATCATCTTCATTGCCACGCGGTCAAGGACTACGCCTGGGTCACATCGGAGGAGATGGAGGCCTACTCCTTCACGCCGGTGGACGAGGCATCGATGAGCAAGCTACTCGGCGAGGGCTGAGCGCCAGTCCTAAACGTCGTAGAAGATCGGCGGTCGCTTGCGGATGAAGCGCATCACGAGCTCGCGGGCCTTTTCGGGTAGCCCTTCAAACTGAATGCCCATCCCCGGCTCGGATTCCGACGCGAAGTCCATCGGGTCCCTCACGAAACGAACGTAGCCGTCGCATTCGAACTCGAATCCACCAGGCAGGGTCACCAGCATCCGCACCGAAGTGTCTTTCGGGAGGGCTTCGTAGGTGGCGACAAACACTCCGCCATGTGCAATCTCCCCGCTGAAGCCCACGTAGAAGTTGGATTGCGTGGTTGCGCCGAGGTTGGCCTCGAGCCGTTGCCGCTCGGTCACGGGGATCGGAGCAGGAGGAGGGAGCAACGAAGTTGGGACTTCCGCTGGCGCGCCAGAAACAGGCCCCGGTGACGGAGAGCGTCGCAGCTCGGGACGAAGCAAAATCGGGCGCTCCGAACCCGAGGCAACTGGAGGAGGCCGGCTCGAGGGGGCAACGCTTGCCGGCCGACCGCTCGCCGGTGGTGCGCTCGCCGGTGGCGCGCTCGCCGGAGAGCGCTGTGACGGAGAGCGCTGTGATGGAGAGCGCCGTGATGGAGAGCGCTCTGACGACGTGCTCTCAGGGGCGGGGTCAGACCTTCCTTCCGGCCTCAGGGTCGGTTTGGTCGTAAGTGGAAACAAAACACTGATGACGTCTGCGATGCTCTCGGTCGTGCTCTGCACGGCTGCATGGTCGCTTTTGACGTCCTGGAGCAGGGCCAGCGTTTGGCTGAGCGTGCCGAGCGCGTTCTTCACGCAGGTCTTGCCGTCCGGTTCGGTCGACGCGTACTCCGCCTCGAAGAGAGCACCGATCGACTTGGCCACGTGCTGCGTGAGGACGAGAACCTCTTCAGGAACGTCGCTCTCCTGTTGCAGCGCTTCGAGTGCTTTGCCGAGCGATTCGCGAGCTTGTCGCGCCTCCCCCGCCGATGAGTAACCCATGCCTGGCCTTCCCCCGTCTATCTAGCTCGAAGGATACCGGGAGTCGCCAGCAGGTCAAAGGTCCTTGACGAATACGACGCGAGAGCGGCCTGGACCGGCGTAGTCTGGGACCTCAGTGCTCGCGAAACCCATGGACTCGTGAAACCGGACCGGGCCTTCATGACCCGCAGAAGCCAGGGATTTGATCCGCTTCATCCCAGCCGCCCGGCACCGCTCCGTGAACTGGGCATAGAGTTCCTTTCCCACCTGGCGTCGCCGGTGGTCCGGGTGGATCCCGACCAGATGGACGTACCCTGTTGCGGACGGTCCAGGGAGCATCACCCCGAGAAGGAAGCCAATCAGCTCGCCGTCTCGTTCGGCCACGAGCGCATGTTCGCCAAACTCGTAAAAGAACATGGGATCGGCCCGTCTCCCGGCCGGTCCGCCCCACCATTGGTCGAGCACCGAGATGATATAGTCGTAGTCGTCTTTGGTGAGTCCTCGAATCTCCATCGTCCAGGACGCCGGATAACACGAACGCGAGCCGAGCGCACGGCGACCCAGTTGAAACCATGTCTCAGCCCCAAACGCCATCGGAGCGCGCCCAGGTTTCGTTCTGCCCATTCTGTCACGAAAGCTTCGAAGGCCGACTCGACTGCCCAGAGCACGAACTGACGCTGATTCCCATCGATCAGCTTCCACGCCATGCAGATCGCCCCTTGGACCGAGTCTCCTTTTTCGTGGACCCGCGTCTCGGTCGCGGAGCCCCGTTGTTGGGAGCGACGCTCGTGCTGCTCGGCTTCATCGTTCCGTTCGTCCGCTCATCGGAGCTCGAGGCGTCCGCCTTGGAGGTCGCGGTCGACGGCGCGGGTAATCTCTGGTTTACGCCGGGAGCCGCAATCGTGCTGCTATGGATTTTGTGGCAACGCCGCAGCCGGCACACGATGCGGACGGCGAGGGTCGCCGTGCTCGGTCTTGCGCTGGGAGGCCTCTTACCTTTGATCTACACCTGCCGCCGGATCGACCTGATGGCCCATGCGAATGGAGCGACGGTGGATTGGCTTGGAGGCCTCTGGCTCATGATTGCGGGTCTCTTGGTTTCAGCCCTTGGTAGTCGCCACTTTGGATCGAGCCTCTAGGCTGCGCCCGGCAATGTCGGCCGGTAGATGTACCCCTGCTGCTGGACGACGCAAACGCGGTTCTTTCCGGCTACCCTTGCTCGGGCAACCGCGATGCTCGCCGCGTCCAATAGCTCGCTGTGGCTCCGAATGCCACCGCTCGGATAGAGGCCGACCCCGATCGAAATCGTTAGCTCGATGCTCGTCTCGCCGGAAGCGAACGGCCGAAGCGCAATCTCGGAAACGATCCGATCGGCCAAAGTCAGCGCTCTTGTAGGCCGTGTGTTCGGCAGGACGAGCCCAAACTCGGAAATCCGGAAGCGCGCCGCATGATCTGTCGCGCGTAGCGTACGCTGTAGTCGCGACGACACCTCTTCGAAAATGCGAGCCACGAAATCCGACCCTTGCTCTGAGATGAGCTCTCCGAGCTCATCGACGGCCACGATGCAACATGCGAGCGGATCCAAGTGCCTCTGCGCCTCGCTGAACTCGCTCTCTAGGCAGTCATGGAAATGGCGATGATCGGGAAGCGAATCTAGCGATTCATGAACGGAATCATAGGAGAGCTCGCTTCTCGAATACGGCACGTCGTCGTGTGTTCTCTTTATCCGGATCATGTTCTCGAGACGCTCCACGAGCTCCTCGTCTTCGAGCGTCTTGGGAACGTGGTCGTCCGCGCCACTTCGGAGAAAGCGGGCGCTCGACTCGGACATCGACGTCAGCAGTACGACGGGGACGAAACGATCGATAGCGATTGACTTGACGAGCCTACAAGCATCGATTCCGCTCATACCAGGCATGTTGAGCTCGAGAACGACGAGGTCCACGTGCTGCGCACGAACGGCGTCGATGGCCTTCTGGCCACTGTTCGCGGGGACCACCGTCAACCCCCGGGAACGCAGTAGCTCGGATACGCGCACCCGCGCACTGCGATCGTCATCGGCAACGATGACCACGGCCTTCTCCACGGCTCGAGCAGTCCCCACCCGGACAGAGTAGCCGAGCGAGGCACCTTTCGCGAGGCTTGGTCCGCGAGTTTCCCTGAGGGCACGAGGCGTCTATACTGCCACTCGACGCACTTTCGGTAGCGTAGGACCTGAATGGAGCTCAAGCAGCAACTCAAATTATCGCAGCAGCTCATCATGACGCCGCAATTGCAGCAGGCGATCAAGCTGTTGCAGATGTCCCGCATGGAGCTCACCGAGTTGGT
>JABDJF010000509.1 GCA_013002645.1 Myxococcales bacterium | reverse complement strand
GGACCAACCCGCTCAACACCGTCCTCGACTCCGACTTCCAGTCCGAAATCGATCGCATTCAGCTCATCGGCAAGTTCAAAGGTATTTTCTTCGGCGTTTCTTGGGACTTCGCGAGCAAGGGCTACATCTTCGACCCCGTCTCTGAAATCCAGGCGATCGCAATCGATGCGAGTCGCCTCGACGACACGCGGCAGTGGAGCTTCTTGATTGCGCGACGCATGGATCCACTCGCGCAAGACAAGCGTCTCGCGCGGGGCAAGTGGGTGGTCAATGGAGGCGCGTACTTCATCTACCGTTCGCAGTTTCTCTCGACGGCGAGCGCGCCGCTGCTCGGGACGATCACTGACGTCGAAGGCGCGTTCGTTCGACGGGACGCCAGGGTCTACATTCCCAACGGCTGGATGCAGGTCTTGTGGAAGGATCTGCGCCTCGAGATCGAGTTCGCGGGCGTGCTCGGACAGGTCCAAAACATCGCGCCGGCGGAGTTCCCGCCGGCGGCCGAGGGCGCCAAGTTCAAGCTGCGCCAGTGGGGGTTCGCGTTCGAAGGCGAGTACCGTTTCCTCGGAAAGAAGCTTGGCGTCTTTCTCAAGGGCGGCGCCGCCTCGGGCGACCCCGATGTGGTTGGGCTTTCGCAGTACGAGGATCTTGCGACCCAGCCGGTCGGACGAAAGACGGTGTCGAATTTCGCGTTTCATCCGGACTACCGCATCGACCTGATTCTCTGGCGCCGCATCATGGGGCGCATCGCTGGGGCCTATTACCTGGCGCCGGCGATCAGCTACGACATCATCCGAACCGACTTCGGGAGGGTGGTCGGTGCGCGGCTCGACTTCATCTACAGCCGCGCGATGTACCAGCAGCAGACCTATTCCTCTCAGCCGAACCTCGGCGCGGAGATCGATATTGCCATCTACTATCGGACCGAAGACGGGCCGAAGTTCACCGACGGCTTCTTTGCCGCCGCTGAGTTCGGGATTTTGTTCCCGCTCAACGGCCTCCGCTACCTCGAGGTCGATGGCGTCCGTGAGCCGGGCACCGAGGGCCTCGACATCAGCCGCGCGCTGACCCTGCGGCTCATTCTCGGCATCGAGTTCTGAGGCGAGCTTCGATTACTCCTGGAGCAGGGCTTCGGCTTTTGCGGCGAGCCGCCGGCGCTTGCAGCCTTCCGCGAGCACGATGCCGCGGAGCTCTGCAAGGGCCCGCTGCAGCTCGTCGTTGACGATCATGTAGTCGAAAAAAGGGTAGTGCCCGATCTCTTCTCGGGCCTTGTCGAAGCGGCGTTGACGCGATCGCGCGTCGTCGGAACCGCGGCCGTCGAGCCGGCGGCGAAGCTCGGCCATCGAAGGCGGTAAAATGAAGACGCCAATGGCGTCCGGGAGCTTCTCCTTGATCTGGCGGGCGCCTTGATAGTCGACGTCGAAGAGCACGCCGATTTTTCGCGCGGCCCTCGCGATGTCGATTTCGTTCACGCTCGTCCCGTAGAGATTGCCGTGGACCTCGGCCCATTCGGCGAAACCGTTCTCGGCGATGATCTTGCGAAAGGCCTCATCGGTGACGAAGTGGTAGTCCTGACCGTCGACCTCATTGACACGAGGTTTGCGCGTGGTGTGCGAGACGCTGAACCGGAGCTCGGGAAACTCTTGGAGCAGCCGGCGGGTCAGGGTGGTCTTGCCGGCGCCCGATGGCGAGCTGATGATCAGCAAAATGAGATCTGGATCCATCGACGGCGCGACACTCATGGAACTCCCCCTCCGATGCAATCCGTATCGCGTCAGCGCGGTCGGTCAAAGCACATTCTGCGCTTGTTCCCTCATTTGTTCGATGCAGGCCTTCAACGCAATCACGTGGGACGTCATCGTCCCGTCCTGCACCTTGGACCCGATCGTGTTGGCCTCGCGAGCCATCTCTTGAAGGAGGAAGTCGATGCGCTTCCCCACCGCTGCGCTCGAATTCTCGATCAGTTCGAGCATTTGATCGCGGTGGCTACCGAGGCGCACCAGCTCCTCCGCGATGTCGGAGCGGTCTGCCAGCACGGCGATCTCCTGCTCCAATCGAGCGGGGTCGAGCTCGGCGTCGACGCCGGCGAGCAGGGCCTCTAGGCGATCACGGAGGCGCGTTCTGCGAGCTTCGAGGAGCTCTGGCGCGGCAGCTTTCAAGGCTTCAACACTGGCGCCGAGCTCGACGAGCCGCTCCGTGAGCTCAGCCGCGAGGGCTGCCCCTTCGTTGTCACGCATGGCCATGACCGTGTGACAGGCTTCTGCGGCGGCCTGCTCGAGTGCCCGCTCGAGCTCTTCTTCGTCGACGGTGCGCGTGATGACGAACAAGTCCGGCACCGACGAGAGCAGGGCGAGCGGCAAAGGCTCTTCGGGGTTGAGCGCGTCCCGCAGCGCGGTGAGCTCTCCATAGACCGCGCGCGCGCGATCGACGTCGAGCGTCGGCTGCGGAAGCGTCTGCCCTTCGAACCGCGCAGTGACATCCACGCGGCCCCGTTCGAGGCGCGCGCGAATCACGCGTTCGACGGTGGGCGTACGGCTTTGAATTCGCGACGGGAGGCGCACCCGCACGTCGAGGAAGCGATGGTTGACCGTGCGGATGTCGAGCACGACCTGTCCTTCGCCGAGCGCTGCGCGCCCGCTTCCGTATCCGGTCATGCTTCGCATGAGATGCTACTCGAGCCCGCGCTTGTGCTTGATCTGGTCCATCACTTTGGCGTACTCCACCTCGAACGCGGAGGTGCCCTCTTGAAGGTTTTTGATCTTCGAGCGCACCTCGGCGTCGAGGCCCGTTTCGACCTCCATGTGACGACGGAGAATGGGGGTCATCTTCTTCCGCAAGACGGCGTCGTCCGCGTAGATCTCGACGACGTTGGAGCTGTGAAAGAGCATGTTGAGCAGCTGATCGACCAAATAGGGAAGGACTTCATCTTGCTGTGGGAAGCCCATTTCCTTTGCGACCCGCTGCCGCATTCGGCCGAGCTTCGAGTAGCCCAGCCCCTCGCGCTCCATGCGGTCTTTGGCGTCGTCGATCATCTGGCGCTCGCGCCGAACGTACTCCTTGAGCACAGCTTCGAGGTCGAGTCGGACCTCGGCGACGTCCTCGACTTCGATGTCTTCTCCGGCGGTGAGATCCCGTACGAGGTCGTCCACCATCGGGCCAATTTTTCCTGAGTAAAGTCGCATATTTATGATGCCGGCGGCGGACCCTGCGCGATTCGCTTCCGAATGTGGCGACACTAGCGAAGGCGGCCCTTTTGGTCAATACGAAGGAAAAAACCCATGTTAAAGTCATTTTGTGAATCTACGTCTTGACGGTAATCCTGTATTCATGCACCATACCGTTAAGGCTGTAAGTATGGATTCTAACGCTCCCGCACTGCAGAACGGCTCCGGCGCACGACGACTGCGCACGACGGAGGAACGCCGCACGAGGATTCTGTCCCGTTGCAGGGTTTTCGAGGCACTGTCCTCGACGCTTCGGGAGCAGGTCTTGAGCGGCAGCGCGCTGGTCGACGCCGATCGTCGGGAGTCCCTTTGCATGCCTAGCGACCCTGCGATCTTCGCAATCGGCAGCGGTCGAGTTCGGCGCGTGCGCCGCACACCGGAACGAGAACTGACGCTCGGCTACTACGGCCCAGGCGATCTGGTCGGCGAAATGTCGCTGGTCGATCCCGAAGCGCGTCTCGAAACGGTGGTTTTGGATTATGTGGAAGCGCTACGCATTCCGCCGCGGCTCATCAAAATGGTGATGAACGAGGACCTGGAATTCGCTTCCGCTATGCATCGGTTAATGGGGGAACGCCGCCTGCTCGCAGAACGGCGGATCGATGCACTGCTCACGCGAAGCGTAGAATCGCGTGTTGCAGAGTTTTTACTCGATGCGTCTTCGAGGCACGGTATTCCCGATTCACGGGGAATCCTGATTGGTGTGAAGTTCACTCATCAGGAGATTGCGAGCTACGTAGGCTCGACTCGGGAAACCGTCACACTGGTGCTCGGCGCCTTCAAAAGGGCTGGCCTGATCGACACCGATCACCGCCGCGTCGTCATCAGAGACATCGCAGGACTGCGAAAGAGGGTCTAACAGCAAAAGGGGAGCGTCCGAACGGCGCGCGGCCTGGGGGGGCCGCCGCCGGGAGGACGGTTTTATGGACGGGGCGCGGAAAAAGGCGCGACGCGGGGGTGCGACGGACGGCCCGGCTTAGGCGCTCGCGTGGGGGCGGCGGCGTGGGGATGAAG
>JABDJF010000233.1 GCA_013002645.1 Myxococcales bacterium | reverse complement strand
GTTATCGGTTTTGCCCCTCCAAATGTTGTCCTGGCTCGTGATTTTTTTCGCGTCGGGCTCCCCGCAGGCGATTGGTCAGCGTGTGACTCCGGGTGGACTCCGTGTGACTCTGAGTGCACTCCGTGTGACAGCATGGGACCCAACTTGTTGGGGCAAGGTGGAGTTTTGTCTGCCAACAAAACTGCAAGCACCTCGCGCGAACGTCTCTTGCGTTCACGCTCGGCACTTGATGACGCGCTCAACGCCTTCGGCTTATTCGCGCGCGCGATGCAACATTCCGTCTCGACAAAGCGATCGCGATGCCTATGCTCGTCGAGTGGGGGATCTGAAACATCGGATCACGGTGCGACTCACAGATGCGCACGCGGTCCACCTCGACAACCTCGCAGGCGCGAGCGGGCTCACGCGCAACGAGGTCATGCGGCGCCTGCTGTTTTCCACCGAGATTCCGAGCGCACGCGCCCGGCAAGAAGTGCAAGACATCCTCAGGATTCAGCGCGAGCAGAACCGACTTGGCGGTTTGCTCAAGAAGGCGCTCACCGCGCGCGCGGAGAAGGCCGAGCTTCGGCGCACCCTCATTGAAGTGGAGCGCAACGGAGTTGAGCTCAGGCGCGTCCTCGCCCATCTGGTTCGCTCCCGATGATCATCACGCCGAAGCAACCAAGGAACGACAAGACCCGTTCTCGTCTCTCCACCCTCGTCCCCTACATGCTTCGAGGCCAAGGCAAGGAACGCTGCACTTGGTACATGGCCGGCAACCTCCCGGGTCTCGACCGTCGGGACGACGCCGGGCTTGCGGTGGACGTGATGGAGTTGCTCCAGGAAGGCAATCAGCGATCCAAGGGAAGCAAGACCTACCATCTGGTCATCTCGTTTCACCCAGAGGACCGACGTCTGATGCCTGCGGAGCTCGAGGAGGTGGTTCGCCGGGCCGTGCGCGCGGCCGGGCTCGAGGAACACCAATACATCGCGGTGCGCCACAGCGAACAGGAGCACGAGCATCTTCACGTCGCGGTGAACAAGATTCATCCGCAGACGCTCAGAATCCATCACCCCTACAAAGCCATCTACGGGTATCAAGCGCTTTGTAGCGCCCTCGAAGAAGAGCTTGGCCTACACCTCGTCGACCGAACGAGAGGCCCTTCGCGGAGTCACAAGGCGCGCGACTTCGAGGCCCATCAGGGACTCGAGAGTTTCTCCCGCTGGGCAAGTCGAACCATCGGCGTCACGGAGCTCGATCGCATCGAGTCGTGGCCGGCACTCCATGAAGAGCTGAAGCGGTTTGGGGTGCGGTTGGTACCGCGTGGCAACGGCCTTGCGATCCTCGATGCGACAAGAGCGAACTTGACGTGCAAGGCGTCTTCCTTGGGACGGCAATGGTCCAAGCAACGCCTCTGTGAGCGATACGGCGAGTTTGTCCCGGGTCCAAGCGCTGTCGAGGTGGCGCGTGAGCAGCTGAACGCCTACGTGAAGCAGCCGCTCGGACGAGCGCTCGACGACGGGCTTTGGCACGAATACCAGGGGGCGCTCGCTTCGGCACGGATTCATCGCAGTGACCTCCGCGAAGCTTTGACACGCAGGGTCGACGCGGCGCGAGCCGCGCATCGACGACGGTTCAAGCGGAAGCATCACGCGATTGCGGCGATGCCCATCCCTGGACGCGACAAACGCAGATTGTACAAGAGCCTCTCCTGCGATAGAAGAACGGCCGAGCGCAGGCTTCGCGCCACCATCAAACAATGGCGGACGCTGCGCCCCGACACACACCCGGGGTCTTGGAAGGAGTTCTTGGCCGCGCGGGCAGGTCGCGGAGACCAGCGGGCAATCGGCCGCCTTTCTCGGCCATCTCGGGGGCCGACGATCAAGAGCGGTGACAAGCGACTTCGATTCCTGTCCTCGCGCGGTCTGCCGACGAGTCGGGGAAGCGTGGTTCACAATCTTGGAGGCGGGATACGGCTCCGAGAGTCCGCGCGGTCGATCGAGCTCCTTGGCGATGCCCGCGATGATGGACTCGAGCAGCTGGTTAGGGTCGCCAAGCAAACGCTCGGAACGAAGGGCCTCACGCTGCTAGGACCAAGGGATGTCCAGGAGCGATTGTCAAAGATGGCAGCGGAGCAAGGTCTGGAGATCGGCGAAGAGCGGCAGCGCTGAAAGTGCCACCGGCATCGTATGCCCCCGTCACGATTTTCGTGAACCGCCTGGAGGCGATCACGATGTCGAGCCCGCCGCCCAAGAGAAAGCGCTCGCTCTTCTTCCAGGCCACCACTGAGCTCAGGTGATAGAGCGTGTTGGTCTCGTCCGAGGTCCCAAAGAACTCCGAGGGCTCGGTGGAGTCGGCCGCCGTCGAGACCGAATCCTGCACAAACCGACTGAGCGAGCGCGAATAGAAAAAGCCCATCCCCCACCGAAGCTCCGGTCGCGGCGACGCGACGAACGTGAGTGCGCGCGGGATCGCCTGAAGCGCAGAGTAGTCCCCTGCGCTTTGCTCCCCGCTCTCGATGGAAAGCGTGCCCGGGGCGCTCGCGATGCTGTACGAAAGGACCGACAGATCGACCGCCCGGCTGTCGAGCCGCGCCACACCCGCCGGATTGAACGACATCGCCCCGCCGGTGTGAACGTTGGCCACAACCGCCCGACCAGTCAGGGCGACATCGTTCCCAGCGACCACGTCATCGGTGTTCCCCGCCGTCGCCATCCCCGGAACGGCGAGCAGCGCGGTGACGAGGATCCCAAGAACGAGAAAAATTCCGTACATGGCAGCGTCGAAATCGATTGCGCGAGGGTCCTGCGAAGTTGGTCAACTGGTTCGGAGGTCTATGGCAACTCGTCGTCCGACCAGAATCTCATGAATCCGCGGTAGGCGCCGAGATAGACCGTGTTGTCGGGGCCGAACGTGAACGTACCCCAGATGTTGTTGAAGACCTTTCGATCGTAGTTGCCCTTGCCGAGGGCGGCCCGCTCCACGATACGCGTGACGTTGTCGTCGAACTCGCCTTCGTTGAAGTAGCCCTTGATACGGAACACGCGCCACCCCGTTCGAAAGTCGAGCGCCGTTAGCATCCAATCATGATGGCCGTTCACCGGCTCCTCGTCGCGTTGATAGACGTAGATCAAGCCGCGGGCGGTCGAGAGCTTGGGAGTCGCCGTTTTCGCGTCGAAGTGCCCGGTCGCGGGCCAGCCTGCGACCACCTTGTACACTCCTGCCTCGTGGTCGAAGTCGAACCGCATGATGCCGCCGGCGGTGGCGTTCTCCTTGAAGGGGTCGACGTAGCCGTAGGTGTTGCCGACGATGAGGTGGTCTTTGTAGGCCACGACCGAGTTCTCGACGGCGCCCTTGCCCGCTTCGAACAGAGGCAGCTTGCTGACCAGCGCACCGTCGTTCTGACGGAACACGTTCAGGTGCACCTGCTCGGGGCCGTTATCGACGATCGCGACAAACCGATCCCCGATCAACGTCGGCGTCGTGCCGCTCCCATCGTTGAGGTGGCCGGGTTTGATCTTGTGGTCGTTGTCATAGGTGAGGTCGCCCTTCGAGTAGGTCCCGTTCCAGTTCGGATCCAGCTCGACCTTCTCGGACTCGTCGTTGAAGCGAAGCTTGTAGAGAGCGATGTTCGAGACGATGTAGACGCCGTCGGGGCCGACCGAAAACGAGTTTTGAATCTGCTCGGCGAAATCTGACTCGCCTAGAAATAGCTCTCGAAATCGCTTTCGGATATCGGGGAACTCGTCGATGTCCTGGTCCGCTTGGGCCTTCTTTGCGTCGGCCAGGAACTCCTCCGCGCCCTCCGGAAGCGGCGAGAAGAGCTGCCGGATCTTGGCTTCGGCCGCAAACAACTGGATTGCCGCCGCGTAGATCTTCGGGCAACCATCCTCGGTCTTCTGACCCAGCGTATCAATCACGCCGACCACGCCGTACTTCGAGGTGAACCAAACGCGGCCGTTTGCATCGGGCATAATTGCGGTGAGTTTGTTGTCCTTTGGTTTCTTGTTGAGGATCTCTTCGACAACGGTGCCCTTCCCCACCGCGATGCCGAGGTTCAGGTAGACCATCTCGTCGCGGACGACCCGACGATCACGGATCGGAATGCGAACGATCGTGTCGTTGGCTCCAGGGACATAGACGTCGCCATTGCTAGCCAGGTACGAATAGGCGCCACCCGACGTGTCGCGAAACACCGCGATTCGCCCCTTGGTGCCAGCGACCTCTCGCATCTTGTTCCCGCGACCGGGAATCGAGACGGAGTCGATAACCCGCGGTGGCGGACCGGAGATGTCGATCACAATGAGCGTCGCCGCGTCCCGCCCAAACGAGATCGTCACGACCGTTTGGTCATCGAGGAACGTGTACAGCGGCGCCATCCCCGAGAGATGCTTGCCCTTCTCGAGCACGTGAAAGTAGCCGACTTTTGCGTTGGCAGGGATGGGACCTGGGAAGTGGCTCACGTCGGTTGCGAAGCTGTCCTCGTGCATCGTGCCTGCGTAGCGGTCGGAGAGGATCGGGTGCTGCCAGTTCTTCTGGGGAGGAAGTGGCTCAGGCAGCGTCTCTCCGTAGCGCGACGTCCATTCCTCGAACCACTTCACCTCGACGTTCGCCAACTGGGGCTTGAACTCGAAAACCTTGTCGTCAACCGAATACGTCGAGCAGGGCTCGTCGGCCCCCGGGCCACGCGATGCGCAGGCGCAGACGAATAGGATGAAGAAACCGACCACGGATTTCGAATGCCTTGTCCAACTCAGAGTGCTTTGGTCCATGAGTCCTCACCTCCGCTTCACGATGCAGGATGCTAGCATCGACAAATCGGAGTGCACTTTGCAACTCGACTATCCGATTACTGCCATCGAGCAACTCATCCTAGTCGGCCCGCAAGTCGGTGACCCGGAAAGGGCGACTGCGCTTCCCGCCGCCAAGGTCACCGAAGTGCTCGACGCGGCCACGTCAGAACAATAAGCTTCGCCAGTTTTGGCAACACCTCTTGCGAAAAGGCTGAGTACTGAGAAAACTTTGACAATGAATCTCAATGTCGTTTTGGCATAGGCAGAAAGGACGACAACATGAGAAGAAAAGGGATCGTCTTCCGTAACCTCTATGTGATCGCCACTTTGGTCCTGGCCTCCGCTGCCTGTGCAAGTCAGCAGCCGAACGGCAATTCGTTGCCGATTCCACTCTCCCCTTTCGAGGGTACGATCGGAAAGACCTATGAAGAATCCGAAGCCGATTGGCCGAGACCCCCTTCCGCCCCGGACGACGCGCCCAACGTCATCGTCATCCTGCTCGACGATGTGGGCTTCGGTCAGCCTTCGACCTTCGGGGGGCTCATCCCTACGCCGCATCTCGACGAGCTCGCTTCAGAAGGGATTCGCTATAACCATTTTCACACCACTGCGATCTGCGGGCCTTCCCGCGCGGCGCTGCTGACCGGCCGCAACCACCACGACTCGGCCAACGGCTTTTTGATGGAGTGGGCGACCGGTTTCCCGAACTACTCCACCATGCTCCCCAAGGACACCGCCACCATTGGTGAGGTTCTGCGAGGAAACGGATACACGACATGGTGGTATGGAAAGAACCACAACACGCCTGACTGGGAGACCACTGTCGCCGGCCCCTTCGACCGCTGGCCGACCGGGATGGGGTTCGATTACTTTTATGGCTTCAATGCGGGCGAAACCCACCAGTACTATCCGGTCATCTTTGAAAACACCGTACCCGTCGAACCGGATGAAACTCCCGAGGAGGGCTACCACTTCATGAGCGACATGACCGACCGGGCTATCGCAAGAATGAAGTTTGCCAAGTCGCTCGCGCCCAACAAACCGTTCTTCATGTATTTCGCCCCGGGCGCCATGCATGCACCGCACCACGTCACGGCCGAGTGGCGCGAAAAGTTTGACGGACTCTTCGACATGGGCTGGGATCAATACCGCGAGGTCGTCTACAAGCGTCAGCTCGAAATGGGGATTATCCCGCCCAATACCAAACTCACCCCCCGTCCCGACTGGGTTTCTGAGTGGGAGAGCCTCAGCGCCGAGCAGAAGGAGCTTTACACGGCGTTGATGGAGAATTTCGCAGGCTATTTCGCCTTTACGGACCATGAGATCGGCCGGCTGCTTGATGCAGTGAAGGAACTGCCCGACGCCGATAACACCCTGGTCATCTACATCGCCGGTGACAACGGCGCGTCCGCTGAAGGTGGGATGGACGGAACGATCAACGAAATCAAAGGACTCAATGGCATCCAGACCCCGATTGAGGAAATCCTTCCCCATATTGACGAGATCGGCGGCCCTGAAACGGAGCCGAACTATCCGGTCGGTTGGGCCTGGGCCGGGAACACCCCGTTCCAATGGGTGAAGCAGGTCGCGTCCCACCTCGGCGGTACCCGCAACCCGATGGTCGTCAGCTGGCCGGCCAAAATCAAACCGGGCGACAAACCGCGCGATGCATTCCTACACCTTGTCGATGTCGTTCCGACGATACTCGAGGCCGCCAACATCCCCATGCCCGACACGGTCAACGGCATCAAGCAGAAGCCGTTGGCGGGAAAATCCTTCCTTGCCAGCTTCAACGATCCGAATTTTGAAGGACGATCCGAGCAGTATTTCGAGGTTTTCACGAATCGCTCCATGTATGCCGACGGCTGGAAAGCCAACGCCCAGCATACGTTACCGTGGCGGCAAGATCTTGCTCCCGGCAACTGGGACGAGGACGAGTGGGAGCTCTATCATCTCACCGAGGATTTCTCTGAAGCCGACAACCTCGCTGCCAAAAATCCGGAAAAGCTCGCCGAACTGAAAGCGAAGTTCGACGAAATGGCGGAGAAATACCACGTTTATCCGTTCGACGACCGCGGCTCGGCCCGCCTCGGCATACCCAAGCCACCTGTACCGGGTGCCGAAACTGATTCGAACAACTACACCTACTACTCCGGTGCGATACGCATTGCCGAGCCTGCCGCTCCGCCGATGAAGAACAACTCATGGACGCTCACTGCAAAGGTCCGCACCAAAGGGAAGAAAACCGAGGGCGTAATTGTCGGCTTCGGTGGCGTTGCCGCCGGCATCACGCTCTACCTCAAAGACGGGGTGCCTGTCTTCGACTACAACTATTTTGAGAAGCACACCGTCCTGAAGGGAGACGCGGCCCTGGCCAAAGGAGAGGCTGTGGTCGAGCTTGACTTCGACTACAAGGGAGCTCCAGGAGAGCTCGGCAAAGGGGCCGACCTGACACTGAAGGTCAATGGCAAAACGGTTGCCGAACAAACGATGCAAGCCACTGTTCCCGGCCGTTTCGGCATCGACACCTTCGGTGTTGGCGAGGATAGCGGCCAGCCAGTCACGTTCGAATACAAAGCGCCCTTTAGATTTACCGGCGAGATTGAGCAGGTCAGCATCACTATACGATGATGTAACGGGGCAGGCTGGTAGTCGCCGGCGTCGGGTTTGCCGTGCACTTCGGGGACGAGCCACAGGCGCGCGCATCGTCCGGCATCGCCCCTCGCTCGAGGTCGTGGACGGTGAGGTCGCGGTCGAATCGATCTGGCGCGTCGCAGAGCACCCCTCCGACCCGATTGCGGTGAACACGGTAGTCGCGATCGACTCCCGGCGCGTGCTCGAGTTCGCCGCCGATGCAGGCGGTTTCGTGGAGGTTGGGTCCACCACAATCGCACCCGGTATCGGCCTTCCGCCGACGAAGGTGTACTTGCTGGACTGAATTGCGAAGGTCAGTCGGCGGCGGGCGAGTTGCTCTCCGTCGCCCCCCCGGCCTCGTTCTCGGCCTCGTTCTCGGCCTCGTTCTCGGCCTCGTTCCCGGCCTCGTTCCCGGCCTCGTTCTCGGCCTCGTTTCCGGCCTCGTTCCCGGCCTCGTTCCCGGCCTCGTTC
>JABDJF010000491.1 GCA_013002645.1 Myxococcales bacterium | reverse complement strand
CTCCGAGCCCGGGGTCACGCCTGCGTACGAGGACTCCTCCGCCGAGGCGATGCCGGCCGAGCTAGCGAACAAGACGACGAACGCGATGATAGATATCTTCCCCACGCTCTCAGGGTACGCGACCCCGCGCTCGAGGCCCAAATTTCACTCCGCGACCCCAAATTCGGCCGTCTCAGTGGCCCTTGCCGCCCTTGAGCAAATGGCCGACGCCCTCTCCGAGCCCTTCGAGGGTGAGCGGGAACATGTCGAACGCTTGCCGAACATACTCGATCGTGTTTCCGGTCCAGTAGCGCTGCGGCTCCGGGTTGAGCCAGATGCTGCGGTGGTAGTGCTGGCTCAGCATCATCAGCCATTGCAGCCCTTCGATGCCCCGGTCGTCCCCGAGGTCGAGTGAGCCGCCGGCCGCAAGAAGCTCGTAGGGCGCCATGAGCGCGTCGCCCACCACGATGAGCTTGTAGTGCGGGCCCGTCTCGTGAAGCAGATCACGAATCTTGATCGGTGTGTCGAAGCGCTCCGTTTCGTAAACGTGGCCGTAGACGCAGTTGTGGAAATAATAGGTGCGCAGCTCTTTGAAGTGGGTCGACTTCTTGGCCGCGGAAAAGAGCCGCGAGCAGAGGTGGGCGAAGGGGTCCATCGAGCCACCGACGTCCATCATCAAGATGATGCGGGTGTTGTGGCGGCGGGGAGGGCGCGTGATGACTTCGAGCTCTCCGGCGTTCTGTGCCGTTGCATCGATGGTGCCTTCGAGATCGAGCTCTTCTTCGCCTCCCTCGCGCGCGAAGAGACGGAGCTTTCGGAGCGCGACCTGCATTTGCCGAACGTCGAGGGTGAGGTCCTGGCGGTACGGGCGATAGAGACGCGCATCGGCCACCTTAACCGCGCTTCGGCCACCGCCGGAACCGCCGATTCGAAAGCCTTTGGGGGCGCGGCCGCTATGGCCGAAAGGTGAGGTCCCTCCGGTGCCGATCCACTTGTTGCCGCCGTCGTGCTGCTCGTCCTGCTCGGCTAGACGCTCTTCGAAGAGCTTGCGAAGCTCGTCCAGGTCGAGGTTCTCCACGAACTCGCGCTGCTCGTCGGTGAGCTCGGCCATGTCCTCTTTGGCCTTTTGCAACCAGTCCCAGAGCTCGTCCTTGAGCTTCTTGGATTCGATCTCGATGCCCTTGAAAAACGAAAGGAAAGCTTCGTCAAACGAATCGAGGTGGGCCTCGCTGTGGATCATCACCGAGCGGGCCACATTGTAGAAACCGTCGAGCGAGCTGTCGTGCAGTCCGGCTTTCAGTGCTTGAGCGAGTGCGATGACCTCTTGGGTCCCAACCGGGACGCCGCGGCCGCGAAGCTCATACATGAAAGGGACTAGGATTTTAGCTTCTCCATTGGCGGCCGCCCGACAGCTGATCAGCGAAGGCCACGAGGTCTTGTTCTTTCTTGAGCAAGGCGCCCAGGAAGGGTAGGTTTTCTTCGAGCTTCACGCTCTCGATGCCGGCGCGCTGTAGCACCGCGATCCAGTCGACGAGCTCGCTGGTGCTCGGGCGCTTGCGGAGCCGTCGCATGCTCCGGATTTCGTAGAAAGTCTTGAGCGCTTGGTCGACGAGGCTCTCGTGGACCTTGGGGTGATGGACCTGGACGATCTCGGTCATCAGCTCGGGCGTTGGGAAATCGATGAAGTGGAACACGCAGCGTCGAAGGAAAGCGTCGGGCAATTCCTTCTCGGCGTTGCTGGTGATGATCACGACGGGACGCTGCGCGGCGACGATGTCCCGCTGTGTCTCGTCGACGTGAAACTGCATCCGATCGAGCTCGTTGAGGAGGTCGTTCGGAAACTCCACGTCGGCCTTGTCGATTTCGTCGATCAGCAAAACCACACGCTCTTTGGCGTCGAAGGACTCCCCCATCGGACCGAGCTTGATGTACTGGCTGATGTCGTTGACGTCCTTGTCCCCGAACCGGGAGTCGTAGAGACGCTGCACCGTGTCGTATACGTAGAGGCCGTCTTGAGCGCGGGTCGTGCTCCGGATGTTCCAACGAATCAGGGGCATGCCGAGAGATTCGGAGACCGCATCGGCCAGAAGGGTCTTTCCCGTCCCCGGCTCGCCGCGAATCAGGAGCGGCCGCTCGAGCACGACCGCGCAGTTCACGGCGGACTCGAGCGCCTCGCTGGTGAGATAGGTAGAAGTGCCGGAAAAACGTCGGAAATCGTCAGCCATCGCGCGGAAACCTACCACGCTCCTGCAAATTGGCGACCGGTGGAGGGGG
>JABDJF010000474.1 GCA_013002645.1 Myxococcales bacterium | reverse complement strand
GCGCAACGGCGCTTGAGCTTTTCCTTTTTCGTCCAATACCGACGCGATGTCGTGGTGCCAATCGAGCGAAACAACGCTGCGGCATCCGCTGGAGAGCCAACTGGCCGTCGTGGAACGCGGGATGTGCAGGTGCTGAAATGTCCGTGGGTTGCCCGTTTGGCAGACGATCTCTCGGATTCGATGGTCATAGCTGCGACGGCTTCGCAGGAGCTGCGGCATGGCTCCGTGTCTGGCACACTCGGCAGTGTCGAACGAGCTCACCCTCGGTGGGTCCGGGCGATTTCATCTCTGATTACCGGGGTGTCGCAATTGCGAACATGAATCATCGAAATGTCTGCGCACGTAGCAGTGCAACTGTCTGCGGACGCAGCAGCGCTAAAACGACGCAGTCAGTCCTTGGGTCGTCGCACAGTCACCGGTGGTACCACACGGAGGCGAATCGTCCCGGCGTGTGACGGCGACTGCGACACCGACCCCAATGCCTGCCGCGGCGATGACCCCAAGCATGACCCAGAAGCCGGGCCGCTTTACGAATCGCTTTCGGTCGTCTTTGCTCGGCGAGGGCGGCGGCAGTGAAGCACGCTCCGCGCTTTCAACGGCGACCGTGGAGCTGTTGAGACCCAACGACGGCTCCGTGACGACCGATGAAGGACGTGCCTGAAGCTCGATCGAGTATGACTGCCGACCTCCACGGTCCACATTCAGCTCTTGGCGATGTGGTTGGCAGCCTTGGTGTGTCAGCCGAATGAAGTGGGCCCCCGGGTTGAGCAGGATGATTCGCTCGGGCCCCGTAAGCACGGATGGCCATCCGTCCACGAATAGCGACGCGGCCGCCGGGGTGACGATGAGCCGCACCTCGCCACGCGCGGCATGGATCAACGCACGCAGTGTCTGACCGCGCTGGCTTGCCGCAGGGTCGTTTCGCACCTCTGGCATTCGCTCGTATTCGTCGAGCTCCGCGAGCGCCTCAACTGGGCGATCGAGTCGGTAGAGAGCGTTCGCGATGTTGTAAGACGTGCTCCCGCGGGAGACCAAGCTCGCGGAACGCCTAAATGCCGGCAACGCCTCGGCCCAGCGATCCGCGCCCGCGAGGGCCAAGCCTTCGTCGAACAGAGCGCGCGCTTCGGCCTCCGCCTCGGAATGCTGTGCCGCCGCGTCCGACGGTCCTGTCGTCGTGGCTGCGGCCGCGGCGACCAACATCACGAGCAGGCGGGAAAAGAGCTTCACCATTCCGTCACCAAGTCGGGAGGCTTCTCGTATTCCTCGCGGTCGGTAGGCGGCGGAGGGGTCTGGACCTTCCGTCGCTTCGGATTGATCGGTCGCGTCGGCGCGGACGCAGAGGAATCGTCGGACGCAGCCGGGCCCTCCCCCAGGGTGGGTCGATCCGTTGGCGCCTGAGCGGCGTCGGACGGGTCCGGCGAACCAACCGCCTCTTTGCCCGCAGACGGCGAGGCGACCTTATCGGATGCTGGTGACACGACCCGTGACTCGGGCTCGGGGGACTCCAACGAGTGAGGCTGCGCCCCGGACGGCTGAGGGATCGATTTCGCTGGAGACGATGGCGCCGCCTCGTCTCGCGGCCCCCCGATCGTCCACCAGGCAGTAAAAGCCACGGCGACGGCGAGGGCGAGTCCCCCGATCGCGGCCCTCCGGTGCGAGGCCGCGGGTAGTCTGATCAGCTCCGAATCGAGTCGAATGGAGCGAGGGCCAGTCGTCTTTGGATCTGCCGACCCAACCTCTGGGCGTGTGGAACGAACGTAGCTTGGGCGCTCGGGATCCGGTAGCCGTGAGGAGATCGGAGCGTCGCTCGTCGTTCCCCGCGCCCGCGAAACGCCGGCACTCTCGAGCTCTTCGCGCAATCGTGCAAGGCTTGGAGTCCGCTTCGACGGAGAGCGCTCCAGCGCTCGTCGAAGCACCCTCGCTTGGGCGTCGGGGACTCCCTCCAAGACCAGAGGGGCATCGCACACGGCCTTCAGCACTTCGAGGGGTACGTCGCCGTCGAACGGACAGCGCCCGGTCAGGCACTCATACCAGACCGCCGCGACTCCCCACACATCGGTTTGAGGGCCGATGAGCTGACGCTGGTTCCGAGCTTGCTCGGGCGACATGTACTGTGGGGTCCCAACGATGAGGCGATCGGTGTCTTCCGCCACGGTGAGCTGGCTCTCGCGAAAGATCTGCGCAACGCCGAAGTCGAGCAGCTTGGGGATCATGACTCCGAACGCCCCGGTGCTCAGGATGATGTTTTCCGGCTTGAAGTCCTTGTGAACGATGCCGAGCTCGTGCGCCGTTTCAAGCGCCTCCATCAACGGCCAAAAGATCGATGCGGTTTCGTCGGTCGTAAGCGAGCCTCGCTCGAGCAAGACGTCCCGAAGCGTCGGCCCCTCGAGCAACTCCATGACCATGTAGGTCGTTCCGGCATCATCCTCGCCCATATCGAGCACGTCCACCACGTTCGGATGCTCGAGCTGGACCGTCGCGCGTGCTTCGCGGAGAAACGCCTTTCGAACGGTATCGAAGTGCGGCAGGTTCGCGTTCAGCACCTTCACGGCGCATTCACGCTCGGTCCAGAGGTGCGTCGCTCGGAAGACGGTGCCGACGCCGCCCATCCCAACCACTTCGTCGAGCCGATACTTCCCGCCCACGAGCGTGTGTTCGAAAAGTAGCGGTTGCGAGGTCGACATGAAGCAAACTTCGATCCGTTGCCTGCGCGTGAAGGCGAGCGCAAACGGTCAAGCAAGGGTGAAGCCTGAAAGATCCACACGGATGGGACAAGCGGACGCCGAGGCGACGGCGAGCGATCGCCCGCCGGCTTGCCGCCACACAGCGACTCGTTAGGCTTCGCGGTCTTGACCCCTCACGAACGCACAGCAGCCTATGCTCGAGGACCCGCGCGGCACACCAAGGTGGCGCCTCTGGTGTGGGCAGTTCTCTGGTCACTCTTCGGGGTGAATTGCGCCGAGGACCCATCGACGCAGTTGGTGGTTTTGATGGATACCGACTACCGGGTGCCCGATGAGGTCGACCGAGTTCGAGCCCGGGTCGCAAAGATGGTGCAGACCGAAAGCGGACCGAAGGAACTGCCAACCTGGGTGCGGGTATTCGCTCTGGCGGGCGAGGAACCGCCCCCGCCGGGAGCCTATTTGCTGCCAGCGACGTTCGCGGTGTTGCCGGCGGGCTCCGACGTCGGCGGCGAAGTCGTCGTCGAGCTCGAAGCGCTTGCCCGGGGGAGCGAGCAGCCGCTCGTCGTGCGCCGCGTGAGGACGGGATTCATGCGCGGAGAGGCCCGACTCCTGAGAATGCTCATCCACAGCGCCTGCGAAGACGTGTTATGCGGCGACGCCGAAACGTGCGGCTGCCCCGACGCAACGTCCTGCGCGACCCCGTCGTGCGTCGACGAACGGGTGTTGCCGGACGAGCTCGAGCTCATTGGGAACCCTGGTGCGCTTCCGCCGAACTCAGAGTTTCCGGTGGAGGCTGACCCGGACGCAGGCGTACCGAACGACGATGGGATTCCGCCGACGGATGGAGGAGATCCTGATGGCGGCCCCACAGACGGCGTCGTGGGGTGCGAGGCACCCTTCACCTTGTGCGACGAAGAGTGCGTGAACCTTCGCAGCGACCCTCGCTACTGCGGTGACTGCGGCGTGGCGTGTCCCAGTGGCTACGTATGCGAGTTGGGCGGTTGCACTGACCCCGGCGATTGCCGCACGAACGGTCTCGGCTGCAACGGGTTCACGTATTGCGATGGGGCAAGCGGCGACTGCCTGAGGGGCTGCACTCTCGATGAGCAGTGCGCACGCGACCACGAGCTCTGCGACGCGGAGACGCACGAGTGCGTTTGTGAGATCGGATTCGACCGGTGCGGCTTCGAGTGTATCGACACGCTCATCGATCCTCGTTTCTGTGGCGACTGCGGGACTCCGTGTCCGCCTGGTCAGGTGTGCGAGCTGGGTGGGTGCAACGATCCCGGCGATTGCCGCATCAACGGTTTTGGATGCACCGGGTTCACCTACTGCGACGAGGTTACGGGGAGCTGTCTGCGGGGCTGCGAGAACGATACTCAGTGCAACGCGGAAAACCGGGTATGCGATACGGACGCGCACAATTGCGTTTGCGACGAGGGTTTCCATTCCTGCGGTGGCACATGCGTTTCGGATTTCGATGTCGAAAGCTGTGGGGACTCGTGCACGCCGTGCCCGTCGCCCCCCGGTTCCACGCCGACGTGCGATGCTGGCCTTTGTGGTCTGATCTGCGACGGCGGCCTGGAACCATGCGGCTTCGAGTGTGTCGACACGCAGACCGACCCTCGCTTTTGTGCAGGTTGTGCGACCTCATGTCCGCTCGGCGACGAATGCGAGAGCGGGGTGTGTGTCGATCCCGGCGACTGTAGAACCAACGGTCTCGGATGCAGCGGATTCAACTACTGCGACGGGTTCACCGGGGACTGCCTGCTTGGGTGTGAGCAAGATGCTCAGTGCAGCGCCCTGAACGAAGTCTGCAATACATTGACTCACGAGTGCGTGTGCATTGCGGGGTTCCATTCATGTGGCGGCGTCTGCGTCTCCGACTCGGACGTTGCTAGCTGCGGCACCCTGTGTGCGCCCTGTCCGACCCCGCCGAGCTCCACCGCGACTTGCGAGCTCGGGGTCTGTGACTTCGTTTGCTCAGTCGGCTTCGAGCGCTGTGATGACGCGTGCTGCCCAACGAGCTGCCCCGAAGGTGAAATTCTTTTCGACCGTGCATGCGCCGCCTTCCACATCCGCGCGGCCGATTCGAAAGGCAACGTCGGGGAGTATGCCTCCCTGGCTCTCGACGCCGTCGGGCGCCCTCACGCGGCCTACTACGCGCAGAACGGAAAGAACTTGCTCCACAGCCGGCTGTCCCTCGGCGGGATCTGGTCACGAGAAACGGCGGCTGCGCCCAAGGACGTCGGACAGCACGCGTCGATCGAGATCGATCCTTCCAACGTGCCGCACATCGCTTTTTACGACGCAGATACCAACGACCTCCGGTTTGCCGTGCGGCTGGGCTCGAATTCTTGGTCCTTCGAGACCGTGGACGGCGATGGAGACGTCGGGCAGCATGCTTCGCTCGCGTTCGACCTTCAGGGGACGGCACACATCGCCTACTACGACGGAGGCAACAAGAGTCTGCGGCTGGCGACGAAACAACCAGGCGGGGGATGGTCGATCGAAGTCGTGGATGCCCAAGGCTCAGTGGGCCGCTTCGCGTCCCTGGCGTTCAGCGCTGCAGGCGCTGCACACATCGCCTATCATGACGAAGGTGACGAGGATCTGCTCCTTGCGACGGAGCAACCGGGCGGAAGATGGTCGATCGAAGTCGTGGATGCCCAAGGCTCGGTGGGCCGCTTCGCGTCGCTCGCATTCGACAACGCGGGCGTGGCGCATGTCGCCTACTACGATGAAGACAATGGAGATCTCAAGCTCGCGACTCGCCAGAGCGACACCGGCTGGAAGCTCGAGACGGTTGACGGCCAAGGTGATGTCGGCAGTCACGGCTCGCTCGCGTTCGACGCGGCAGGCACGGCTCACATCAGCTATTTCGACGAAACGAGCCGCGACCTGAAGCATACGGTGCGACAGGAGGGGCAGCCTTGGAGACACGAGATCCTCGACAGCCTCGGAGACGTCGGACGCTTCACCTCGCTCGCCGTCGATGCCGAGGGTCACGTGCACATCGCGTACTACGACGGCACCAACACCAACCTCAAGTATGCCATCGTGGCGGCGCCGTAGAACCAGCTCACTTGCTCCAGAACCGGAGGTCCTCTAGCTCGCCGACGACCTTCGGGGCGAGTCGGTCGCGGGCCTCCTGGTCGTCGTTCAGCACGAGAACCTCGGCCTGCTCCGTCCGGGAACATTCCGGAGTCACGGCGGCGCATTTGCGACGGCGTTGAGAACACTCATGAATTGTTGAGTGAATGGTGGTCCGCACACGCGGCAGGACTCACCTCGGTTTACCTCCATTCTTGCCCGACGGGCCTGACGGCGGGCGGCCTTGAGGCGGTCCCGGTAGTCCGCGCGCTCGGTGCTGCGGCTTTGCGATGCTCAGTAGCCGCAGTACAAGTCCTGCGAACAAGCTTCGCCGCCTGGCCCCTGACACTCCGAGTCGAGATCGCAGGCATACGTGCAGAGCTCTTGCCACCCGTCGCTCTCGGTTTTCACCCAGTCGCAGAACGCACCGTCGGGGCACGCATCGTCGCCAACCCCCATGCAGCGCCAGGCCTCGAGATGAGCGCGCACCGCGGCACAGGTCGTCAAGTCTTCGCGTATACCGCAAAAGGACTCGACCTGACCACCGGAGAGAGCGGAACGGTCGACGAGCACGGTCACGTAGGGCGGCTCGCAGTCGTACACGGGCGGCGATTCCTCGGAGAGCGGAAGGGCGACCTTCAAACAGAAGCCCGTCTGGGCGTTCGGGTAAGGCTGGCTCAGATAGCGCATCTCGACGCAGCGATGATCCGTGCCTGCGCAATCATCGTCACTGACGCAGGTCTCGCAGGTCGCCCGACTTCCCGGCGAGAACGAACCACCGACTCCGCCCGAACCCACGATGCCACCTGCACCGGTCGTTCCACCGGTGGCAGAGC
>JABDJF010000465.1 GCA_013002645.1 Myxococcales bacterium | reverse complement strand
ACCGTTTCGACCGACAAGGAGAGTAAGATCGTCGAAGTTCTGCTCGCGTCGGTGACGCCGGAGGAAATCCTAGCTGGCAAGCTCTTTGGTCTCGGCACAGCGGGTCTGATTCAATTCGCGGTCTGGTCGTCGATGGTCGTCGTCGTCGCGATCACGGCTTCGGCTGCGTTTGCGTCGTTCGTGTCGATCCCTTGGGGGGCGTTGGCAGTGGCCCCGCTCTTGTTTGTCCTGGGCTATCTGTTCCTCGGAAGCTTGATGCTCGCGACCGCGGCGCTCGGAGCCAACGCGGCCGAAAGTCAGAAGCTCACCCTGGGCTGGGCGATGCTCGCGATCCTTCCGCTGATGGTTCTCGTGATCCTTCTCGAAGAGCCCAATGGCATCCTTGGTCAAGCGATGACCTGGATCCCGTTCACATCGCCTCTCACCGTGATCATCCGCCTCTCGGTGGACGCCTCGGGCATCGCTGGCTGGGAGGTGATTGGCTCGATGCTGGTCTTGTTGATCTCGACCTGGCTCTCGATTCGAGTCGGGGCCCGGCTGTTTCGCGTGGGGTTCCTGCTGACCGGGACGATGCCGTCGCTGGCGGAGCTTTGGCGACAAGCCCGTTAGGGTCAGCGGGGCGCAGCTCTACTCGAAGGGTGCGGGCATCGGCAGCGCAAGCTCTTCGAGCAGCGCGCCTGTCGTCGCCTCTGCTGCCGAATACACCGACATGCGCATGCCTTCGAAATCGAGAACCGTGAACGACTGCTCGTCCTTGCGGTGAATCGTTCCGGCATTGACCACCGTCAGCCCGGGAAACACGCGGACCATTCTGTGGTGGGTGTGCCCTCCGATTAGGAACTGAACGTCGCTATCGAGCATCAGCTCCCGCAGCGTTGGCATGTCTTGGAGGGCATATCCTCGCGTGTCGGGCAGAAGCCAGGCTTCATCGTCTTCGCCGACGCCGTGGCAGAGCAGCGCTTCCCCCGCCAGCGTGGAGTAACGGCGCGTTCGCGGGAGCGCTTCGATGAATGCGCGTGAGGCGTCGCTGATCTCGAGCGTGGCGTTCTCGAGAGACCGCTGCTCGCCCGACAGCAACCAGCGTTCGTGATTGCCAGCGACGCATTGGACGCCTCGCGCCTCCAGCAAGCCGAGGGTCTCATCCGCATCGCCGTGACCGTCGACCAAATCACCGACGCAGAGAATCGCTTCGAGGCTCATCGAGCCGAGCGCATCGAGCACGCGCTCTAGCGTTGCAGCCTCGCAGTGGACGTCACCGATCACCCCCAATCGGCTGAGCTTGCCCGTCTCGCTCACCGCTCAAACTTAGGTGCTTTTTGCCGCCTCGCCAAGAAGTACGCGACTGGTGCTACCGGGCCTCCTGTTGTAGACCCGCCTCCATGCTCGAACTTCGCCACGTGAGCGAGAATCTGCCAGAGGTTGAGGCTGCCCTGACGCGCCGAGGTTTCGCCGACGCGAGGCTGCTCGACCGACTCGGGTCCCTCGCCCAAGAGCGACGATCGGTCATCACCGGCGTCGAGGCGCTGCGGCAGGAGCGAAACGAAGCCAGCCAAGCCATGGCAAAGGTCGCTGACAAGAAGTCCGACGAGTTTCAGGCTAAGCGTGAGCAGCTCCGCAGCCTCGGCGACCAAATCAAGCAGCGCGAATCCAGGCAAGGCGAAGTCGAGGCCGAGCTCGAGTCGATCTTGCTCCACCTTCCGAACCTACCTCACGCCAGCACGCCTGACGGCCTGAGCGAAGATGAAAACGTCGAGCTCCGGGTTTGGGGTGACAAGCCAGCCTTTGGCTTCGACGTCGTTGATCACGTAGAGATTGGCACGAGACTGGGTATCCTCGACTTCGAGCGCGCCGCCAAGATCAGCGGCTCTCGATTCGTCGTGCTCAAGGGCCTCGGTGCTCGCCTCAATCGCGCGTTGATGCAGTTCATGCTCGACGTCCATGGCACCGAACACGGGTATGAAGAGGTGTGGCCGCCGGTGCTCGTCAAAGACAGCGCGATGCGCGGCACCGGCCAGCTTCCGAAGTTCGCCAAAGACGCGTTTCGTATGGCCAAAGATGCAGAATGGGAAGCGCAGGCCGAGGCGCAGGGGCATGACCTTTATCTCGTGCCGACCGCCGAAGTCCCGCTCACCAATCTGCACGCGGACGAGATTCTCTCTGGGGCCGACTTACCGGTCGCATACACCGGATACACCGCCTGCTTTCGAAGCGAGGCGGGAAGCTACGGCAAAGACACGCGCGGCATGATTCGAGTTCACCAGTTCGACAAGGTCGAGCTGGTCCGGTTCTGTCATCCAGAACGAGGCGAGGCGGAGCTCGATCTGCTCACCCACCACGCTGAGTCGATCCTGCAAAAGCTCGGCCTCCACCATCGCATCGTGCAGCTTTGCGCGGGAGACATGGGGTTTGCGGCGCAGAAATCCTACGACCTGGAGGTTTGGCTGCCCGCGCAGAACACCTACCGCGAAATTTCGAGCTGTTCTTGGTTTGGAGACTTCCAGGCGCGACGAATGCAAGCGCGGTTTCGACCCGAAGAAAAAGCAAAGCCCCGTTTCCTCCACACGCTCAACGGCTCGGGGCTTGCGATCGGCCGGACGCTCGTCGCCATTCTAGAGCAGAATCAACAAGCCGACGGAAGCGTGCTCATTCCTGAAGCGTTGCGCCCGTACATGGCCGGCCTCGAAAGAATCTCAGCGGGCTAGATCAAGATCAGATGACCATTCGATGACGACGCTCGAGATTGGACGTGACGTTTCGCTAGCTCCACTAACCAGCTTGGAGCTCGGCGGACCCGCGAAGTATTTCGTCCGCGCTGCCGATGAAACGACGCTCGTCGATGCGCTTCATTGGGCGGCGAACGAAGATCTCCCGTCGGCGATCTTGGCCGGCGGTTCGAACCTCATCGTGCCGGACGAGGGCTACGACGGTTTGGTCATTCAAATGGCAATCGACGAGCTCGATTTTCGCACGGGCGGAATCGTGAGCGCCGGGGCAGGCGTCGCCTGGGAAAAGGTCGTGGAAGGCGCGGTCGCTCGCGGCTGGGCAGGGCTCGAATGTCTCTCGGGGATACCCGGGTCCACCGGGGCGACGCCAATTCAGAATGTCGGAGCGTACGGGGTGGAAGTCGCCGAGGTGATCGAATCGGTCCGTGTGCTTCGCCGCGACACGTTGCGGTTCGAGGAGCTCGCCCCGCAGGACTGCGGTTTCCGGTATCGCGATAGCCTCTTCAAACGGGACCCAAATCGCTTCGTCGTCACGTCAGTCGAATTTGCCCTGCGCCCGAACGGGCCGGGAGCGGTTCGCTACGCGGAGCTCGAAAAGAACGTCTTGCCCGGCGTCAGCCTTGCCGAGATCCGGCGCACCGTGCTGTCCCTTCGCCGCCAGAAGTCCATGCTGGTCGAGCCCGACGATCCGAACCGCCGAAGCGCCGGGTCCTTCTTCCTGAATCCGGTCGTTACCCCCGAGGATGCCGACCGCCTGGTCGAGCAGGCGATCAGCGAGAATCTGGTGAGCGCTGTGGACGACGTTCCGCGCTACCCCACCGAAGGCGCCCGGGTGAAGCTCGCGGCTGGATGGCTCATCGAAAAAGCCGGTGTAGCGAAGGGCACCCGGCGCGGCGCGATCGGCGTGTCGAGCAAGCACGCCCTGGCGCTCGTCCATCACGGCGGCGGCACGACCGCCGAGTTGCTCGCGTTTGCCGACGAGATCCGCGCGCGTGTGCTCGATCGCTTTGGCGTCACACTCGAACGCGAGCCGCGCCTGCTGGTCTAGGTCATTGCGCGAACGGGTCGCTGAGCGCCGGGTTGGTCAACAGGTTCTCGTCGGTCAGCGTGCGGAGGAAAGCGATGAGGTCTAGCTTTTCTTGCTCGGTAATCTCGAAACCGTTGAGGAAGCTGCTCTTGTTGGGGTTGTCGAAGCCGTCGCCCGCGTTGGGCCCGCTTTGGGTCAGGCGGCCGCCCCGCGCATAGTGCTCCACCACCTCTTCGAGGGTGGCGATCGAGCCATCGTGCATGTAGGGGGCGGTCACCGCGACGTTGCGAAGGCTGGGCGGCTTGAATTTGCCCTTGTCGGCAGGGTCGTTCGTGATGTCGAAGAG
>JABDJF010000429.1 GCA_013002645.1 Myxococcales bacterium | reverse complement strand
GATTCTGGGGACGATTGGCATCTGTGGCTCTCGAATGCCGCTCTTGAGCATCCTCCCGGACAGCGACGTCGAGGTGATTCGAGAGTGGATCATCGAGTTGGGCGGTTCCGCACAACGAACGCTAGACGGGGGATAGTCGATGCGAATCTTGCGCTTCGTCGCGGTGACATTGTCGTTGAGCTTGTGTTCCTCGGCCGGCCTTGCCTCCGCCGACGATGGCGCGGTCGCCTTGCTGCCATTTCAGGGCGCACAGGCCGCCAAAGTCCGTCAAAATGTGCAGAAGGGTTTGGCTGCTGCCGACGTCGACCTCGTTCCCCTGAAACGAGTCACGGCAGTCGCGAGGAACACCAAGGGCTACGCGGAGCGGGCGGCGAAACTCGACGCCGGCACGCTGGTGAGAACGCGCGTACGGCGGGTCGAGGGCCGCTGGGTGGGAGACACCGAAGTGCGAAACGCCAAAGGCCAACGGGTCGAGAAGTTTCGAAGCACCTCGTCGAGCTCGACACGGCTTTCCAATCGTATTGTCGCTGCACTGATGAAATCCGGGCGGATGCCGGTCGCCAGCGCTGCTGGCGCCGCGGCTGCAGCTCCGAGGGCGGAACCAGAGACGCCGGCACCGATCCACCCCCGGCTCGTCGTCAGGCCCTTCACAGGCGCGCAGGCGGGGAAGATCCGGGGCGCTGCGGTCCGCGGGCTTCGCTCGGAACCGGTGGAATTCTTTCCCAACAAGCATTTCGCCGCGAAAGCGAAGAGCATGGGCGTGAATCTCAAGTCGAACAGCGGGCATGTCGCTCCGGCTTCGGCTCTTGCGGTCAGCGGTCTCATCGACGGGGACGTGCTCTATGAGGACCGGGTTTGGTCGGCCTACGTCCGATTGATCGATGGTGACAGCGCCAAGGTCATCAGTCAGCACTACTACGATGCCAGCACGTCGGCGGCCCTGGCGAAGTCCGTACAAGCGAGGATCGGGTCCGACTTCCGCAAGGACATTAGAAAGCTCGGTGTAGCCGTTCCAGGCGCCGCGGTGGCCGCGCCCGTGGCCGTGGCGGCGACAACCCGCGGCGAGTCGACCTCATCTGAAAAGAAAGAGAAGGACGAGCCCAAGCCAAAGGCCAAGAAGAAGCGCAAAGGGGATCGTCCGGCTGCGGTCGACATCCAGATCGATTTCCGCGTCGTCCATCGGAAGTTTGGCTACGAGGACGACCTTCGCGGCGACTTGCGCGATTACACGCTCAAAGCCGGACCAGGCGTCGGCGTCAAGTTTCAGTACTACCCCGGCGCGCATTTCACGGCCGGGGTCGGAGCGCAGTTCGGGATCGACTTCGAGTGGGAGCGCTTGTTCAAGATCGATTCGACGCGAGCCGACGGCGCGACATTCCCCACCGAATCTCAGCAATTTCTCATCGGCCTTCGTTGGCGCTACCCGAAGGGGCGTTGGGAGCCCTCGGTCGTCCTCGGCTACGGCGTGCATCGATTTAGCTTCGGCCTGTCGGGCCCACCGGTGCCTGGCGAAGACAACACCGCGGGCATCCCCAGCGTGAAGTACGAGTTCGTGCGACTGGGCGGAGGATTTCGCGTGGCGATCGGAAAGAACGAGCTCTTCATCCTGGCCGCGAGCGTCGCCTTCCGCGGCACCTTTTCGGTCGGGGGGATCGGCACCAACGTCTGGTTCCCGCAGGCCAAGGCAAACGGAATGGACGCTCTGCTGATGATGGGCTTCGCCCTTCCGAAGGGCTTCGAAATCCGTCTCAGCGGCGACTACCGCCGCTACGGCTTCGACCTGAACCCCGTCCCGCCCGACCCGCCGTACGTGGCCGGGGGCGCGCTCGACCAGTACTTTGGCGGTGCGTTGGGCGTAGCTTGGCGCCGCTAGTCAGGGCCCGGCGCAACAAGTACCGCAACGTGACGTTGCGCGGTAGACTGGAGCCATGATTCGCGCATGGGCTGTTTGTGCCGCCGCGATGCTGGTCTGCGGCTGTCAGAGCGGAGAAGAGCCCGTTCGCGGCGCGCGCCAGGCGGTGGTTCGACAGCCGGTTTCGCAGAGCCCGCCGGAGTCTTCGAAAGAGCCGCGCGAATGGCCGTCGCCGGCCGATTCCGGATCGATGCTCGTCCAGCCAGCGACGCAAAAACCGGTGGAGCGCGACCTGGGAGCCGAGCTCAAGGCAGCTGTGGGTCTGCCCATCGATTGCGTCGGGGATTTCACGTCGAGCACCGACACGACGATTCGCATCGGCGTCAGCGCGATCGTCCGTCCCACGGGAATGTGCATCGAGCCTAGCGCGTACGGATCCGGCCTATCCTCGGCGGCGCTCAAATGCGTCGAGCGGCGCGTCGGCACCGTGGTACTGAGACCGCTCGACGATACGACCCAGTCGAAGACCGTATCCACAGTCCTCGAAATCGACTACGAGCCCCCGGTCATCGTCGAGGCGGATCCAGGCACGCCGGAGCCGGAGCTCAAGAACGTCGTCGAACCCATGGCCAAGCGACCATGGGTCCCGCTCATCGAGCAAGGTGGTCGTGGGGTACCGATTGACGATTCATTTCGTGGTTGGCTCCAGGGCGGCAACGTCAGGCATCCCGACGACCCGAATATGAAGAAAATTAGCGGTCCAAAGCCACGCGCCATCGACGGATACGAAGTCGATGAAAACGCTCAAGACTGGCGCTGACCATGCCTTCGGTACCGCACGCGAATCGGCGCCTTGGGCCCCAGCACGAGGCCTTGGAAGTCGGTCGCAATCGCGTCGCCCAGGAGCTCGAAGTCGTAGCGATGCAGGAGCACCGCCATGATTGTCTTGATCTGAAGAAGCGCAAACGCATTGCCCATGCATTTGTGTCGGCCGCCGCCAAACGAGATGTAGGCAAACGGCCTTTTGTCTTCCTCTCGGCCTGGTTCGTACCGGGTCGGGTCGAACTGGAGTGCGTTCTCGAAGGTCGCTTCGTCTCGATGCGCGACCAATGGTGAAACCGCAACCCAGTTTCCCTTCTTGACGCGGTAGCCAAGGATTTCGCAGTCCTGTAACGCGGCCCGCAGCAAGACGAACAGCGGAGGATGAATTCGCAACGCTTCTTTGACGGCACCTTCTGTCTTTTCGAGGTCGCGTAGCGACTGAAAGCCATAGCTTTCTTCCTCCGCATATCGCTCACGAATCTCGTCTCGTACCTCAGCGAGGAATCGTGGGTGCCGAAGCAACTCGAGCAAAGTCCAGGCGGTGGTGACTGCGCTGGTGTGGTGGCCGGCAAACATCGCGGCAACCAGCATGCCTGTGACTTCGTGGTCGCTGAGCCTCTGACCGTCTGCGTATGCC
>JABDJF010000394.1 GCA_013002645.1 Myxococcales bacterium | reverse complement strand
CCGGTTCTGTTTCTCAGCATGGCGGTCGCCTGGGCATTTCTCTGGGACGGAGTGCTCAGCCGTGTGGAAGGCCTCCTTCTGCTCTCTGGGATGTTTCTCTTGGTCGCGTGGATCGGCGCACAGGGCCGCAATCCGGACCCGGGGTACAGTGATCCGCCGCCGGGGGCCTTCGACCACGATGACATCCCGGACTCTCTGCCTACGGCCAAAGCAATCGTCCTATTCTCCGTCGGTCTGATCCTCCTTCTGGCCGGTTCCCGCGTGCTGGTCTGGGGGGCGGTCGGAATCGCCCGCGACCTCGGCGTGAGCGAGCTGGTCGTCGGGCTGACGCTCGTCGCGCTCGGAACGAGCCTTCCCGAGCTCGCAGCCTCGGTGGCGGCCGCGCGCCGAGGAGAACAAGACATCGCCGTCGGCAACGTCGTCGGGTCCAACATGTTCAACTTGCTCGGCGTGCTCGCACTTCCCGGGATCATCGCACCCGGCGAGGTAGATCGCGCGATCATCGTTCGTGACTTCCCGATCATGGTCGGCGTCACGCTGCTGCTTTTGCTGATGGCGGTGAACGAGCGCAATCGAATCGGTCGCAAGAGAGGCATCGCGCTCATTCTCGTCTTCGTGGTCTATTTCGTGACGCTCTTTTGGAATCCGTCGCTACCCCGGCTGCCAGGCTAGGTTACGCGGGACCAGACGAGGGTCATGTTGTTGGCCGGCATCGAGCATCGCTCCTGGAGCGCGAATCCGGTTCGTCCTGCAAGCTCGATGAGCTCATCGAGATCCCGAACGCCCCAACGAGAGTTGCGCGACCGAAGGCTTGCGTCGAAGGCCGCATTGCTCGGCGCGCTGTGCTCGCCATGTTGCTTGTACGGGCCGTAAGTGACCAGGGGAGAGCCGCCGGCGAGCAGCGCTCGCGCGCCCTGGAACAGGCTCTCGGTGGCTTCCCAAGGCGAGATGTGAATCATGTTGATGCAGAGCAAGGCGTCGGCGCTCGCGATAGGCCATGGATGGGAGCACGCATCGAGCTCGATCGGAGGCAGAAGGTTCTCGCGATTCGACTCCTCCACCCAGGCGTTGATGCTTCGCAAGGCTTCCACCGATGCGTCGCTCGGCTGCCAGCGCAGGTCTGACATGCGCTCCGAAAAGAAGACCGCATGCTGTCCGGTTCCGCTAGCGACTTCGAGAACGAGCCCTGTCTCGGGCAGCACCCGTCGCAGGACGTCGAGGATCGGTTGCCGATTGCGTTCGGCGGCTGGCGCGAAACCCTTTGCCATCACGCTTGCATAGCCCATAACTTCCCGTGATCGAAGCACGGCGCGACGAATGGAGGGGAAAGCTGGGCTGGGCGCTGGTCGTGGCGCTGTGCCTCGCGGCGCCGTGGCTCCCGCGCGCTCTGCTGCTCTACGAGAAGCGCCTGGCCTTGGCGCCGATCGACCTGCGGGGCGCTCTGGCCGACGCTTCGGTCGGTCTTCTGCTGTTGGGGCTCTTGGGGCTCCTGTTGACGACCCGGCATCTCCTGGGACGCGTCCTCGCGTCGGCGCTTCTAGTCGCATTCATTTTGCTGAGCTTTGCGATCTACGAGTTCGTCTCGGTTTTCGATTCGCTCTACGCGCTCAGTCACGCAGGCTACCTCGGCGACCCGACGTTTGTCGGCGGCTCGGTTCGGCACGCACGCCACCCGATGATGGTTGCATCGCTCATCGTACTCGCGATCCTGGGGACCGTTTGGGCGCGCCGTCCCGCCCCGCTCTGGTGGCGATGGTGGGGCCTCGCGCTCGCGGTATCCGTGTTTGGGCAGGTCGTCATCCCAACCTCGTACGCGCACGATGAGTGGCGCGAACGTCACGCGTTTCAGGCGAATCTCGGGGTCTTTCCTCCTTCGCTTCGACCGCATCGCGCGGCGATCGGAGCCGAGGTGCGAGAGGTGTTCCGAGCCGATCTCCGCGGCGAGCGATGGGCGGGGCCGCTGTCCGATCGGCCAAATGTTCTTCTGATTTTAATCGAAGCTGCATCAGGTGCGCACCTGCCGTCGGTCGCGGCCGCCGAAGGTGTCCGGAGCAGCATCGAGATGCCCAAGCTCGACGCGCTCGCTCGGCGGCACATTTTGTTCACGCACATCGTTTCACATCAGCGGCAGACCAACCGCGGGGAATACGGAATCCTGTGCGGAGAATACCCGAAGCTCCTCACCGACCAGTCCAAGATGAGCGAGCAGGTCTACGCCGCAGCGCGCCGCTGTCTTCCGGAGGTTTTACGCGAACGGGGATACGCGACCGCCTACATTCAATCAGCGCCCCTTGGTTTCATGCTCAAGGATCAGTTCATGAAAAAGGCTGGCTTCGATGAGCTCGTTGGCGACCCCTATTTCGACCGGAGCTATGCGCGAACCGATTGGGGCGTCGACGACAAGGCGTTCTTCGAGCAGTCGCTGGGGCCGGTGCTCGAGCTTCACGAAGCGGAGCAGCCGTTTTTCGCAACGCTGCTGACGGTCGGAACACACCACCCCTTTACCGTTCCCGACAGGACAGTGGCCGACGGCAAGCGGACCGTCCAAGAGCGGGCATTTCGCTGGGCCGACGATGCCCTTGCCGATTTCCTCGAGGGGCTCGATCGGGCTGAAGTCCTAGACGACACGGTCGTCGTCATCACCTCCGACGAGTCGACCGGGCTGGCGCATGCGGCGAACGCGACGCAGCGATTGCTCTCTCAGAGCTGGTCCTTCGCGATCGTCATGCTCCCGGAGCCGCTGGCGAAACGTGTCGATACGCTCTTCGGGCACGTCGACACCGCCCTTTCGATAACCGACCTCCTCGGCTTGGAGCAAGACGCCGAGGGCTTCATCGGGCGGAGCTGGTTCCGGGACTACGAATCACCGCGTCCGGTTTTTGCGGGCAATACCTATGCCCGGAGCGTGATGATGTTCGAGCCCTCCGGCACCGCGGTGGTGTGTAGCGAATCGTTTCACAGTTGCTCACGCTCGGTCTCAACGGCGCGTTTGCCATTCGGACCGAACCGGGAGCGCGAGCCAGCGCCCGAGCGAGCCCAGCAGCTGCTCACCGAGGTGGCCCGTCTCACCCGCTCTGGCCGTGCCGACATGACACGGGTCGAGGGGCTCGACCTTCTGGTCGCGGAGCAGGTGTCGGTGCGAGCGGTCGATGGCAAGAAGTTGCTCATCGGCGGTCAGTATCTCCGGGTTCCCGGCGGCACGGCGTTGCGCGTCGATCTGGATCTCGAAATTCTGGGCGAGCAATCGGCAGTCGCGCTTCATCAAGACGTATTCCTCGGTGGTAAGCTGAAGTTCGAGCGAAAGGCCTTCGAGCTTCGGGGGGGAGAGCGCTGGCGGTTGAGCTACGAGATCGCAGTGCCAAGGGACAGCAGCCATCTCGTGGTGCAGCTCTACGCGACGACGGTTGCCGGTGATGCAGCGACGATACGTTTCCACGACGCCCGGCTCTCCATGATCGCTGGCGACGAGACTTCGACCGAGACGGTGATCATCGAGGACGCGGTGTCTCCGGCCGATCCCCGCTGAGCTGGAGCCTGCACTGGATGCGCCTCAGCTGCGCGTTCTCCCAGCTATCCAGCTCGGTTTCGAGCAGCCGGCGAGGTTTTGCGTCGGTGGTTCGAAGGCCAGGGTCCTCGCCTGGATTGGTTTCACGGTCGAAAAAGAATGCTGTGCCCGCGCCTCGATGACGAATGAGCCGGTACCGATCGAGGCTGATCGCGCCCTTGGGCTCGTACCCTTTGCTGGACACACGAATGCTTTGGAGTCGGGCGCGAATCGTCGCATCGTCGAGGGCAGGGAGGCGAAAACTATCGAACAGCTCTCGGCCGCGGACCGGGAAGGCTTCGGAAAACGAGGCGCGGTTCGGCAGGTCCGGATCGAGCGTAAATAGGCTCCGCGCGGCAATGTCCGACGGCAACGGCAGCCCGAGGAAATGTAGGACGCTCGGGGCGACATCGGCGAGGCTGACACCAACGCGGGGCTCGGCGGGCGCGAAGGCCGCGTGCCAGAGCACCAAAGGGACGTCGATCATCCAGGCATTCAGGTAGACGTGATGCCCCCAGTAAGAACTCTCCCCCAGTGCTTCGCCGTGATCCGAGAAGAAGATCACGAGACTGTCATCTAGCCAGCGGTCCGCTTCGAGGTAGTCCATCAACCGGCCGAGCTCCCGATCGAAGTAGGCGACCTCGCTGAGGTAGGCGTTCTTCTTTCCGTCTCCGAATAGGAATGCAGCGTGTGACTCGTAGGGGTCGTGCGGGGCGTAGTAGTGTACCCAGGCCATCACCGATGCGTCGTCTCGACGCGCCTGGCGGAGGCTGGCAACGAGCGCGTCGGTCGCGTCCTCGTCGGTCCCTGCGAACTTGGTTTCGACACCAGGGGCGAGAAACTGCTGCACGATAGGTAGACGAAACCACGACACATCCGGAAGGACCGCGATCTGTTGGTCGATGTGGGCGCGGGCCCGCGTGAAGATCGTCTCCGGCAGCGACGGCGAAAGGTAGAGCTCCGCCGGGCTCAGTCCTGTAAAAGCGCTGCCCACCGCGAAGAGGGTCGCCGGATACGTCGACGTGGCATTGACGAAAGAGACGCCCTTGGCCATCAGTCGCGACAGTTGAGGCGTGACAGGGCGTTCATTGAGCTCCTGGCCCACGATGTCTTTCCTGAGGGCGTCGACGGTGATCAGGATCACGTTCCGACGCCCGTCGGGCAGGACACCGATCGGCGAGGTCTCGAGGATGGGTCTCGGCTCGGGGCAGCCCTCTCCGCTGCCCCGAAGGCTCGTCGCTCGGCTCAGCTGCGGCAGCACGTACAGGGTCGCAAGCGCACCGGCTCGGCTTTGGGCGATCACCTCCCGCTGGCCGGTGGCCACGAGCACTGGCGCGAATCGCGAGCCGACGCCGAAAAGCAGGCAAGTCGCGGCCAAGCCTGCGGCAATGTTTCGGCGCGGCGAATTTCGAATGATGAGGTAAAGAACTGCGCCGCTCAGGAGCCCGGCCGGGAAGACGAGCTGGGCGATCGAGTAGTCATAGGCCCGGTAGCGCACGATGGCGGCGGTGAGCAGGCCGACCGCAACGATGCTGAACGTGATCCAGGTCGCCTGCTGTGCGGGCCTTCGAATTCGGAACCCCAGCATCAACCAAAGCCAGCCGGCCGCAGCGAGCAGGCCCAGCACGGAGAGCAGGGCAACCTGCAATAGCGGGCGGCGAGGATGATCGAGCCACCGTGGTCCGGAGAGCAGAAAGTCGATGTGTTCCCAGCCGACCGCCATGGTCAGCGCCGCCAACAGGACGGTCGATGCGACCATCAAGGGTCGCTTTGCGCCCGCCACCCGTGCCGCTGCGACCAGGGCGAGGGTCGTCGGTATCGAGCCAACGAGCGCGAGCCAAGACAGCTGGGCAAGCAAGCCGATCGAAACGGTCCCCTGGGGGAGCAGACCCGCGATCAGGAAGAAGGCAGCGCCGAGGTAGGCCCCCGACCAGACCATCATCATCGAGTCAAACGGCTTAGAGGTCATCGACGTCGGCCACCTTTTGGTCGAGAGACTGCTCGACCCCAATCATGCGCGTCGCTCTCATGGGCGGCTCGAACGCGCTGTGCAAGAGGCGCCATCGAGGACTAAACTGAACCGGCGTCAGGCCCCAGGCTTCGATGTCGCGAGCCTCGCGCCGCAGGTCCAACATGAAGTAGTCGCCGTACTGCCGATATGGATGGCGCGAAGCGAAAACAGCCCGCTCCTCCTCGGAGAAGGCGTCGACCGCGGCGACAAAGACCCAGCCGGTTGCTCCCTGTTCGTTCGAGATCTCGGGTCGCGGGTTCTGTGACCAGCGGTGGGTCACGCGGTCGAGAGTGATGTCGAAACGCGGCTCGAGCCGAAACCGCTTGAGGCTGGTATGAAGTTGGACACCGGTGCTCCGATCGGTCCAGGCCTTGACCCGCCTAGCGAAGCGGAGCTCGGGCCGGCCCGAGTCGAATTGATCCATCGTGCCTCGCACCGGAGTGAAGAACCACATCGAGCCGCCGACGTAGCGGCCAGTGGGGACGAGCTCGACGTCCCGGATCGCCAAGGGAACCAGCAGGAGCAGAACGCTGAGGCTCGCCAAGCGTCCCGCGCGCACCCGGATCCAGCGTGCCGTTTCAAAGAGCGAGGTCGTGACGGCGATCGCGACGGCAGGAAGCATGGGCCAAGCCCAGTAGGAATGAACGATTGCGCTCCAGCGAAACGTCCAATAATGAACCATGCCGGCGAAGAAAAGCGCGACGGGGAGCAAATCGCGAGGCCTTGCCTCGCCGCGAACGACGCGCCGAAGCCAGAACGCGGCCCAGACGACACAAAGACCGAGCACCGGAGCGGTGAACATCAGCTCTGGCACGACGAGCAAGTGCGTTCGAAACCGAGTCCAGGACAGGGCACGCCGGGCGTTGAACGCCCCCCTCAGCTCATCGAGATTCCCAGTGAGTACGTCGACCAACAGGAAGTGTCCCACGAACAGCACCAGCACCCAGCAGCAGAACATCCCGAGCTGCGTCGTCGAGCCGCGCGCGGGCGCGCCGCTCCGGTGCCGATGGAGCGTCCACGCCCAATGCAGGGCAATGCAGAACGCAACGTAGTAGGCCGGCCAGTCCCAGATGGCGGCCATGGCGAAGGAAGCGAGGAATGTCGCGAAGGCGGGCCGTGACCAGGGCAGGGTGCGGTTGGCTCTGATGTAGAGATAGAGCGTTAGCAGGATCCAGAAAATGAAGCCGGCCGAGTTGTTGGCCATGTTCGTATAGATCGCGTTGATCGGAAGCGCGACGTAGATCGCCGACGCAGCGAGGGCGTGGGTGTCGTCCCAGAGCCGTCTCACCACGGCGAAAAGCATGCAGAGGATCGCGATGCTCCAAAACCCGGCAACCAGGCGAATCGACACCTCACGATCCCCGAACAGCTTCACACTGACGACGTTGTGCAGGTGTAGCGCGAGCGGGTGGTGGGTGTAGAGCTGGTCCTTGCTCGGCGGCACGTTGGCCGTGTCGTACTGGAGCGGGAAAAGCACGTGCCAGCGCAGGGTGTTTCGAGCGGCGTTGTGGTACGCGGCGCCATTCCAGCCGTTGTGGCCTCGCGTCCATTGATCGGCGACCCCCCAGACGGCCAAAAAGACCTGGACAGCGAGCACCATGGCAAAGGCGATGCCTACGAGCCTTCCCCCCTCGCCGACGCGATCAGGCTTCATGTTGGCCCAGTATGGCCGCTCGGGCGGCGCGCGTCAGTTTTCGAGAAGGCGTCGCGCGACGACGTGCGCGTGAATCTCGTTGGCGCCCTCGAAGATGCTGAGCACCCTGGAATCGACGAGGAGCCGGGAAGCGGTGTATTCCTCGGCGTAGCCGTTTCCGCCGTGAATCTGGACGTTCGCGTCGGAAGACTCCCATGCACAGC
>JABDJF010000384.1 GCA_013002645.1 Myxococcales bacterium | reverse complement strand
GTAGTAGCCTTCCTGCGCTTGCGGCTTGAGGTTGTGCTCAGCCCAGGCGCGGAACCCAGCCGGAGCGTCGCTGGGAATCGCGCCTGGGTCGCGCACGGGCTTCTCGTCGGTGGCGTGAAGGTCGTCGAGGAACGCCGTCCAGCGCTCGTCGGGACGGAGTCCCTCTCGTTCTTCGGCCACGAGCGTTTTGAACTCGTCGATGCCGACTTTTTGAACCAGGAACTTGATGCGGGCGCGGGCGCGACTCTGCTTCTCGCCAAGGCGGGCAAAGACGCGAGACACGGCCTGGGCAAGGGGAAGAAGCTCTTCCTCAGGGCAGAACTCCGCGAGCACCTTGGCCTGCACCGGCACTGCACCGAGCCCACCACCGACGACGACGCGGAAGCCACGCTTGCCATCCCGGACATGCGCGACCGCACCGAGGTCATGAAAGGTGACGAGCCCGCAGGGATTGTCTTCACAGCCCGAAAAGGCGATCTTGAACTTACGCCCGAAGTCTTGGACGTCGGGGTGTCCGAGCAGGAACTTCGTGATGGCATCGGCGTAGGGCGTGACGTCGAACGCCTGGGTCTTGCAGACGCCGGCGTACTCACACGCCGTCACGTTGCGAACGCTGTTGCCGCAAGCCTCACGGGTGGTGATCCCGACGCTCGCGAGCCGACGCATCATATCGGGCGCCTCTTCGATGTGAATGAAGTGCAGCTGGATGTCCTGCCGCGTCGTGACGTGCAGGATCGAATCGGAGTTCTCCTCGGCGAGCTCGCTCAGCACGTCGAGCTGCTCGGCGGTGAGCTTCCCGAAAGGGATCTTGATTCGCATCATGCCCGGCGCGTCCCAAACCGTGTCCGGGCCTTTGGCGAGGTCGCCGCAGGGAAAGGCGAGAGTCTTTTGGCCGGTGCCGTCGTCTCGAAGGCCGTTGTCGTAGCGCTGTCCGTAGACGCCCCGGCGAAGCCGGGTCTCGGCGAAGATTTTGTCGTCGAGCTTGCCCTGCTTTTTGAGCTCGATCTGGCCCTCGAAGAGATCCACCTCGCCCGCGAGCTGCGCTGGGATCCGATCGCCAAGCTGTTCTTTCCACGAAGTCATGATGCTCCTGTCCCCCGGTGTCCAACGACGCCACAAAGGGGAATCCCCACTATTCCTCAGTTTTCCCGTGGGTCAAGTCAACAATTGGGCAAATAGAGGATAGCAGCCGATTTCATTCACGAAAACGACAAAATATACATGATTGAAAAGATCAACAATGCCCAAGCCCCGCCCTTGCTTGCTGCGTGTAGTCTTGCCGCTATAGTGCCGCCGCTCGACACCCCAACTAAGGTATCGGGACCATTCGGGGATCGTCTAACGGCAGGACTCCAGTTTCTGGTACTGGCTATCTAGGTTCGAATCCTAGTCCCCGAGCTAGTTAGCTGTTAGAGCAACGCAGCCAACGCGCAGATTAGCTTTCGGCCCCATCGTCTAGTGGTTAGGACATCGGCCTCTCACGCCGGTAACGCGAGTTCGAACCTCGCTGGGGTCACCACAAAATCAAGGGATTCTGACTTCGGTCGGAGTCCCTTGATGCGTTGTGGCAAATATGTGTCACCCGGATGCACGCTAGACTTTGCACCTGTTCAGGGTCGCGACACTTTCGGGTCCTTCTCAACTGACGGTGAGCAAAAAAGGAAGGGATGCCCACGAAGCATTGGAGCTCGCTTCGATGGTGCCCAGCGCCGATAACGGCGCAGGCCAAAGCGTGGCAGAGGGGATGGGGATCACTACTGCTCGCGCCAGCCAGAAGGCAACACCAACTTCTGGTTAGCTCTTTGCGAGCGATGTTGCCGCCCGCGATCAGAGGGCAATGATCTGAAATGATTAGCGGTGGAGGCGGTGGGAATCGAAAACATGTGATTTCGAGCCGATTCAGGCAACTACGGGTAATCAGGGGAAACCGGCTCCCGGGTTACCGGAATCAAAAGACAACGAAAAGCACGTTCGGGAAAACGCTTTGCCAAGTGGCAAAATCGAACACGAGACGAGGCAGGGAAGGGCGGACGTGGGAGACATGCCCACCGCCGAGACCCTGGGCACCTTGGCACTCAAGGTTCTTTCGAGTTCGAGGCATGCCGAATCGTGTGAGCTGGCGCGCGCCGTCTTGCGG
>JABDJF010000370.1 GCA_013002645.1 Myxococcales bacterium | reverse complement strand
GCTGTGCCGAGGCAAAACCTCCTCCACGACGACGCTGCGGTCGTCAGGGCGCGACAGCCGCACGTGGTCGCCAATGACACAGAGGTCGGTCGTTCTCGGCCTGTTCTTGAGCCGTCCGCGTAAGCGTGCCTGCACGATGTCCCCATCGAGGCGGACGTCCACGAAACCGGCAGTCGAGCGAACCACGAGACCTTCCATGGTTTCGGCCATGATCAGTCCTGGCAGTTCGAATCCGGGTCGCGCGTGATCAGCGAGCGGAGCGAATCCTGGTGGGCAATCCAGGACTCGACGACCTCGCGGGGAGCGGCGTGGTCCCGAAGGGTTTCGAGCAGAATCTGCCTACGGCGATCGAACTGCCCTCCAAAGATCCGGTGCGGGCGGTGGGCTTCGTCGAGAGCCCTGCCGCCGTACTCGACCTCGGCGCCGAGGTTCTTCGCCGCATGCTCGTACTCGAAGCGTTTGATTCTTCGACGCTCGGCGCGCGCGAACAGAAAGCCAATCATCACGTCGTCGAAACACCGATCGATGAAGTCGTCGACAATTGCACGCAACTTGGGTTCTCCGCCGAGCTGTTCGAATAGGCTCATCTAGTCGGTGACCCTGGGCCAATGTCGCTCATCGATCAAGTTGCGCAATCCCGGTCGCCGACCCAACACGAAACGCAAGTCACGACGATCGATGACCGGGAGCTCACGGAGCCGGTCGTGATGCAAAGCGCGCCCGCGAAGCTTCCGCCGCCGCCTCATAGGCACGTAGTTTTCTCCCCTCAGTCTGCCGCAGGCCAGTTCTAGCTTTCCATCCGTGCCGAGATCGGGGATCCTCCGGTCGGTCCCGCCGGGGTGGCCTTGCAGAAGCGTCTTCACGACAGCGAGATCTTACTCGACCTGACTGCTGGCGATCTGCAGGGCCTGGTCGAGCAGGCGGTTGATGCCCTCGTCCGCCTGGGCAAGCTGAGCGAGCGTCAACGCAGGGCGATTCAAGCCACGCTCGACGAGAGAGGCGAGGGAGAGCTCCATGACCTCGGGGGCGGGGTGGGCGTGCTTCGCGTTCGCTACGAGTCGCAGAACGGTGATGTCTACCGCTGCTCGCTCATGCGCATTCCCGAAGGTGTCCGCGCCAGCGATCATGAAAAGGTTCACTACGTCTGGCTCATCGTTGCGCCATACGGCGCTTCCACTCCCCCCAACGAGGACCTCGAGCCTTTTGGATGGATGCTCCACGACGAGCGCTTCAGCGCGTCGATCATCGGAGCCAACGATCCGATGCAAGTGCTCGCGACCTACCAGCTCTACCTAGAGTACGTCGAAGCGCCGCCTGATGAGCGAAGGCCTTCGCTCGTTCCCAGCTATCCGAGCATACCGCCACCTGTCACCGGCTTCGCCGCAGGACTCGTCGCCGACATTCGCCGAAAGCTTCCTTTCTATGCGAGTGACTTCGTCGATGGATTCAACGCCAAGGGCCTGGCCACGATCCTATTTCTGTTCTTTGCCTGTTTGGCGCCGTCGATTGCCTTCGGCGGGCTTCTGGCATTCCTGACCGACGGTGAAATCGGGGCGGTCGAGGCGCTTCTCGCGACGGCAATCGGAGGCGTGGTCTACGCCCTGTTCTCCGGGCAGCCGCTGACCCTTCTAGGGAGCACCGGGCCCGTCACCATCTTCCTCGCTCTCCTGTACCTTCTTTGTAAGCAGCTCGGGGTCTCCTTCCTTCCCGGGTTGTTCTGGATCGGTATTTGGACCGCGGTGATCATGCTGGTGTTAGCCGTCACCAATACCAGTCGCTACATCCAGCACTTCACACGCTTCACCGATGAAATTTTCGGGGCGCTGATCGCGCTGATCTTCATCACCGAAGCCTTCCGTGACATTTTTGGGGACATCTTCGGTCACGACGCGGCGACCAACGGGGAGCTTCTTGCGCTCATCCTCGCGCTCGGGACGTACATGATCGCCCAGCAGCTCTCCAGGGTGCGGCAAAAGCCGCTTCTCACGAAGAACGTGCGCGAGTTCCTCGCGGACTTCGGACCGACGATTGCGATCTTCGCGATGACAGCGGCCGCCTGGGCGATGCACCCCATCGAGCTCGAGCACCTCGCCGTGCCTCGGGAGCTCACCACGACGAGCGGGCGACCCTGGCTCGTCGACCCGACGGACGTGCCGCGCTGGTTTCCATTGGCAGCGATTCCGATCGCTGGCCTGGCCGCGGTGCTGCTCTTCCTGGATCAGAACATCACAGTCCGCCTCGTCAATAGCCCACAGCACCGGCTCAAGAAGGGCGCCGGCTACAACCTCGACATGGCGGTGATCGCCTTGCTCGTCGCCATTTGCGCAACGATCGGCCTGCCTTGGGTCGTTGCCGCAACGGTTCGATCGCTTAATCACACTCGAAGCCTGGCGACCGTCCGCCATCATGCCCGAGGCGAGCACATCATTTCGGTCATGGAGAACCGGCTCACGCCGCTGGTCGTTCACCTTTTGATCGGGACGTCGTTGCTCTTCCTTGGTTTGCTTCGCGCGATTCCGATGTCCGTCGTGTTCGGCTTGTTCTTATTCATGGGTATCGCCTCGCTCCGAGGCAATCAATTCGTCGACCGTCTCAAGCTCTGGGTCACGGACCCGACCCTGTATCCGCCTACACACTACATTCGCAGAGTCTCTCGTACCGTGCTTCACAGCTTCACCGTGGTCCAGCTCGCTTGCCTGGCAGTCCTCTGGTTTGTGAAGGAGTCCTCGTTTGGCGTTCTGTTTCCCCTCTGCATCGCGCTTCTCGTTCCGATTCGCCATTCCCTCGGACGGATCTACAGCCAAAAAGATCTAGCCTTCCTCGACGCAGACGAGAACCCCGAAGAAGAGCAGTTTAGGGAAATGGATTAGGACGGGGCGCGGAAAAAAAGGCTCGACGCGGGCCTGCGTCGAACGGCTCGGTTCAGGCGCTCGCGTGGGGATGAAGGGTTCACCGTCCCGCGAAACACATTCCATACGTCCCCGTGCCTACCCGATATTCGGAAGCACGGACCCGCGCGCCCCGCCCCGCCGCCCCCACGCGAGCTCCTGCTTGCGACGTCGACTCCGACCCCCATCGCGGGTTTTTCCGCGCCCCTCCATTCATATCCAGGCGTGTAGGAGCGTGGCACCTGCAACCCCCAATAAGACAGCAGGCG
>JABDJF010000365.1 GCA_013002645.1 Myxococcales bacterium | reverse complement strand
CGGCCAAGCCCCTTCGCTTCGCGCGCCGCAAGCTCTTGGCGACGCGCGTCGAGCTTCGCGCGTTCTTGACCGACTTTCGCCCGTTCGTCCTGGAGAGCCGCTTGCTCTTCGAGCGCAGCCTTGGTCGCGGTGTCGAGCTTGGCGACGAGCGTCTCGAAGCTGCGTGAGTGCTCCGGCAGCGCTGTCCGGGCGGCGTCGACCACGTCTGCGGGAATCCCAAAACGTCGTGCGACCTCGAGCGCGTTGGAGCCGCCCGGCACGCCCATCCTCAATCGAAAGGTAGGCGCCATCTCATCGAAGTCGAAGCCTACTGCCGCGTTGTGCATCTCGTCGCGTTCGGCTGCGAGGGCCTTCAAGGCTTCGTAGTGAGTCGTGACCGCAACGGCGGCTCCCCGTTCAACGAGCGTCGAGACGATTGCGCAAGCCAAAGCCGCACCCGCTTCGGGGTCAGTCGCGCCAGCAAGCTCATCGAGAAGCACGAGGACCCGCTCGTTGGCCTGTTCGAGCACCGTCCTGAGCGTCACCAGGTGTGCAGAGAACGTCGAAAGGCTGCGCGCAAGGCTTTGTTCGTCGCCTACCGCGGCGAGCACCGGCGCGAAGAACCCGCAAACGCTCCCCTCTGCCACCGGGACCGGGAGCCCCGCGCGGGTCATGAGCGCTGCCAAGCCGAGCATCTTGAGCGCGACCGTCTTGCCGCCGGCGTTAGGCCCGGAGATCACCAGCGCCTCGCCGCCCTTCAGGTCGATGTCATTGGAGACGACCTGGATGCCCCGCAGGACCAGCAGCGGATGGCGAGCCGCGCGCAGAGAGATCCGCGGCTCTGCGGAGAGCTCCACGAACTCCGCACGCAGATCGACCGCAAGCTTGGCGCTGGCGCCACGTAGATCCGCGTGGTCGAGGGCCTCGGCAGCAGCACGGAGCTGCGGAACGTACTGGCGCACCAAGTCCGAAAGCGCCGCGAGAATTCTCCGTTCTTCACGTTCTAGCTCGGCCTGGGCCATCTTGAGCCGGTTGCCACGTTCGACGAGCTCTCGAGGCTCCACGAAGATGGTAGCGCCGCTTGCGCTCGATCCGTGCACGATCCCATGGAAACGCTCGTGCGCGTCGGCGCGGACAGGAAGCACATAGCGGCCTTCGCGAATCGTGTGGAACGAGTCCTGCAGGATCGCGCTTCGTTTTTGGATCAGGTCTTCCAGCTTTCGAATGATCCGAGCTCGAAGGTTTCCGGCCTCTTCGCGTAGACGGGCCAGCTCGGCGCTCGCGGAGTCCAGGATCGTCCCGTCGTCGCCGATCGACATACCGACTTCTTCTTCGAGACCATCGAGCGTCGGATCGATCGCGCACACACGATACAAATGTGGAACGCTCTCTTTGCGTTGGCCCAGAAAGCGTCGAAGCGCGCCAGCCACACGCAGCGTCATGCGGATGTCTTTGAGCGCGCTGCCGTCGAGCACTCCTTCCCGGTCGAGATGCTGCAAAGACGCTTCGATTTCGCAGATGCCGTCCAGCGGAAGCGGTTCGTTTCTGACGAGCAGTGCCCATGCCTCTTTGGCTTCGTCGATCGCGCGTTCGGTTTCGTCGAAAGACTCGGCAAGCCTCAAGGTCAGCCGTTCGCCGAGCGGACCCCGGCATCGCTCCCCGACCGCTCGCTCTACCTGGTCCCACTCGAGATCGGCTAGCGTTTTTTGCTCGGCCTCATTCACTGAGCCCACTCGGGAACCTTCAGGTCCGAGGAACGGGCTGGGGCCTGTCGCTTGCGCTTGGGAACTTGGGCACTGCGCGGCTTTGGCGTCGGCCGCTTGGGGGCGTGGAGCTCGATCAAAACGGTTTCCTCTTGGTTCGGGGTGATCGCGGTGCGCCCCCTTCGTTTACCAAGCTTTGCGTGAAGCACCAGCGTAGCTCCCCGAGTGACCTCGACCGTGCATGGCGTCGAGGTACATGCCTCGGCGCCGCCGTCGTACGAAACGCGGGCGCCTATCGGGTCGCTCGCAACGTGCACGTTGACCCACGGCGGCTCTGGCTCCGCGTCGGGAATTGGCGGCGCCTCCTCGCCGACGTCCGGGGCTTCCGCGACGGGCTGTTGCTGCAGCTCGGGTGGAACCGCACTCGCCTCCGCCCCGCTGCCTGGGCCGGTAACCGCACCGAGGCTGGACCAGACGAGAAAGCCGGCGGCGCCCATCACCGCCGCGACCCAAACCCAAGGTGAGGTCTTCCGTCTTGGTACCCCATCGAGCTCACTCGTCAGCGGCGCGCCGAGGGCCGAGGGTGGGGTTCGCCGTGTCGCGCGGCTCACCCGGCCGTCGAGCGCGCAGACGATGGCCTCGGCAAGCTCCTCGGTATCTTGGTAGCGATCGTCAGGGCTCTTCGCGAGGGCCTTCCGAATCACGAGCTCGAGCTCCATGGTCACCTTGGCGTGTGGATTGACCTCGTCGATGGCCGGCGCGTCCGCGGTCAGGTGCTGCGTGAGAATCCCCATGAACGTGTCTCCCTCGAACGGTACGCGGCCCGCGAGACACTCGTAGAGAATGATGCCGAGGGCGTAGACATCGACTCGGTGGTCGAGCTCCCTACCCCCCGCTTGCTCGGGCGACATGTATTCGGGCGTCCCGAAGATCATCCCTGTCTTGGTGAGCTTCCGCCCAGGCGCCCCATCGGTTTCGATATCGCTCATCTTGGCGATGCCAAAGTCGACGATCTTGACGAAGTCATCGATGCCGTCGCGTCGCGTCAAAAAGATGTTCTCCGGCTTGATATCACGGTGGACGATGCCCTTGGCGTGCGTGGCGGAAAGCGCCCTACAGCATTGGAGCACGATGCCGCAGGCGCGCTCGGCCCCGATGGTCGCCTTCTTGCCGAGGACGTTGCCGAGGTCCTCGCCTTCCAAGAACTCCATGACGAAGTAGCTCGCACCGTACCTCGTCTCTCCGAAGTCGAAGATGTCGACGATGTTCTCGTGCCCGATGCGCGAGGCGCTCTTGGCCTCCTGGCGGAAGCGCGCGACGACGTCCGGGCGTTTCGACAAGTCGTCGCGAAGGACCTTGATCGCCACGCGCTTGTCGATGTCCCGATGGAGGCCTTCGTAGACCAAACCCATCCCGCCCTCGCCGATCCGGTTCTTCACCTGGTAGCGGCCCGCAAGCACGCTGCCGATCAGCGGATCGTTCGGGTCGAGTGGGCTCGCGCTCATCTGCGACGTCGTGATTAGACGCGTCGCGTCGACCGGACAGAACACCTCTCCGCCGCCGTAGTCAATTCTGCAGGCGGGACATACCTTCATCGTGGTGAATTCCCTATTAACTCCCCGCAAAACAAGGTAGCATTGCGATTAATGGAGGGTCAACGAAGGGGCCGGATCCGAAGGCCCGCGTTGCCAATCGAAACCAGCTTTGATAGGCGCAGGCCGTGGCTCCAACGGTACGATTGCTCGACGATACGCTGATCGACCAAATCGCGGCCGGCGAAGTCATCGAGCGGCCCGCCAACCTGGTGAAGGAGCTGCTCGAGAATGCCATCGACGCCCAAGCGAGCTCGATTACCGTGTCAGTGGAAGACGGGGGACGCGCGCAGGTTCGCGTGACGGACGACGGCATCGGGATGTCCGCCGAGGACGTGACCCTCAGCGTCCAGCGGCACGCAACCAGCAAGATCGCATCCTTCGATGACCTGGTTCGCGTCTCCACGCTGGGATTTCGAGGAGAGGCGCTTCCCTCGATCGGGTCGGTTTCGCGAATGACGATTCGAAGTCGCCCGAAGGATTCGCTCGAGGGGAGTCGGGTCCTGGTCGAAGGCGGCGAGCTGCGAGACTCGTCTCCGGTCGGCTGCCCGCCGGGGACGACGGTCGAGGTGAACGACCTCTTTTACAACGTACCGGCTCGAAAGAAGTTTCTTCGGGCACGTCAGACTGAAACTTCGCGCATTTTCGAGGTTTGCCAGCGTCTGGCACTGAGCCATCCCGAGCTTCGCCTGGTCGTAACCTCCGAGGGCCGGACGGCTCGGCAATACCTGCCCAGCGGCAGCCTCGCGGAACGCGCTTACCAGGTCTTCGGCGACCTAGCGCTCGAGGAGATCCACGCCGAACGGGACGGCGTCATCCTCGATGCAGTCCTCGCGGCCGCCGAGCACGCGCGCGCAGGGGCCCGGCACCTTTTTCTCTTCGTGAATGGGCGGCCGGTGAACGATCGCCGGCTCGCCCGTGCAATCGCGTTTGCCTATGGAGATCGTCTGCCACCGGGCCACTATCCCCGCGGCGTCGTTTCGCTTCGGCTCGCACCCGAGGACGTTGACGTCAACGCGCATCCGCAGAAAACGGAAGTGCGCTTCAAGCGAGCCGCTCAGCTCGTCGACCTGGTGACTCGACTGATCGCGGCTCGGCTTCCAGCCTCACCTGCTGGCGACGCGTACTGGGACGCGCGCATGGGCGCACCGGGGCCGTTGCTGAACGTCGACGCGACGAGGGCCGGCGGGGCGTTGTCGTCGGCTGTCTCCGAAGTCGCTCAACCGGTCCCGGAATACGCCCCGAAGAACCCAAACG
>JABDJF010000363.1 GCA_013002645.1 Myxococcales bacterium | reverse complement strand
ACGTAGACCCGCGGAAACACGGCATGAAGGCAATCACCTCGCTCGCGTGCCTGGCGTGCGTGCTCGGCTTCGCCGTCACCTCCCAGGCCCAACTTGGCAAAATCGGCAGCAAGATCCTTCGCGAAGGCAACCTCGAGGCAGCGGAGAAGACGGTCCGTGCCGCGACGCTCACCGATCGGCAAATCGAACGCCTCGGAGAGCAGACCGCTCAGTACATGGATGCCAACAACCCCGTCGCCCCCGACGGCGACCCCTACGCCGAGCGCCTCAAACGCCTGGTTGCACCGCACCTCGCAGAGGACGGCCTCAAGCTAAACTTCAAGGTGTACAAAGTCGCCGACCTCAATGCCTTTGCCGCGCCCGACGGCAGCGTCCGTGTCATGGCGGGGCTGATGGACCTGATGACCGACGACGAGCTTCGAAGCATCGTCGGCCACGAGATTGCTCACGTGAAGCTCGAGCAATCGAAGAAACAATTCCAAAAGGCCTACGCGGTGTCGGCGGGGCGTACCGCCGCAGAGGCAAACACGGGGTCGTTGAGCGTCATTCCCGAAGGCGAGCTCGGCGACTTCGTGGAAGGTGTCCTCAACGCGAAGTTCTCACGCAGCGACGAATCGGGCGCCGACGAATACGGATTCAAGTTCATGGTCAAGCACAGCTACGATTACCATGCGATGGAGACCGCGTTCGCCAAGCTCGACATCCTTGCAGGACCTCAGAGGCAGGATGCCTTGAGCGCAACGCATCCAGACCCCGGGGACCGGGCAGCCACCGCTAGGAAGCGTTCAGAAACCCAAGACGCCAAGCTGGCGGCCGAAACGGAGGCCAAGAAGCTCGCCGCCGAGGGTGAGCAGGCCGAGCAAGCAGAAGAAGAGGCGCCCCAGCAAGCCGAGGCGCCTCAACCAGAAGGGAACGAAAGTTCCGAGCAGGCTCAGAAGTGATCTGTGCTGATCCCGTAGACGGTCATGCCGGCACGCATCATGAGGTATCCCCAGCCGGTCGGCTCGAACGTCCTCGTGAACTTGTAGGTGTCGAGCCCGGGTTCGTCGGTCCAACGCTCGAACACCACCTGATTGCCTAAGTCGTCATAGGCAGCGACCTCGAGGCGGTTGGGCATTCCGTCCCCATCGCGATCCCACTCGAAGCGAAGGCGATTTCCCGCGGCGTCGAACTCCAATCGCTGGGTCCAATCGACGCGCCCGTCTCCGTCGCTGTCGCCCTCGGACCGCGTAATCTTGCCCTCGGCGTCGTAGTAGCGACGTGTCGTCGCGACGTTGAGACGGTCGGCGCCCTCGTCGGTCTCCTCGTAGACGAGGTTGCCGTCGTCGTCGTAGCCAAAGGTCCGTACGAAGTCTGCGGTCCCATCGTTGCCGTCGTCGCGCTCTTCCCGTGTGAGTCGGCCAGCTTCGTCGTACTCGAAGGTGGTGAGCTGATCAGGGTTGACGTCGCCCGTGTAGGTTACCTGCTGGCGCACCTTCCGACCGGCTTCGTCGTACTCGCGGGTCTCTACGCGCCCAACGTCGCCCTCACGACCGATGTGCGAAATCACCCCAAGGCGGCCCGCTTCATCGTATTCGTAAGCGACGGCCGAAGTGAACTCGCCGGCCGCACTGAAGCGTTCGGTGAGAACGATACGACCGGCCTCATCGTAGGCGTAGGCCTCCGACGGATCGAGGGTGCCATCACCGTTGCGGTCCCGCTCGTGAAGCACAGTGTTGCCGTACTCGTCGTGCCCCCAACGCTCGAGGTTTAGGCCTTCGTAGCCGATATCGCCGCTCTCAAACGTCTCCCTCTGTCCGCTGGCGCTGTAGGCCCAGCGTGCGAAGGACTCGACGTCGCCGGTCTTACGAATGAGCTCGACGGGGCGCCGTTCCTCGTCGTACTGCCATGTTTCGACGCGGTAGGGCTCCCCGTTCCTTCCGAAGCCCGCGAGATGCTGCACGTGGCGCACCATGTAGCCGGCCTCGTCATAAGTAACCGTGTGGGTGCGATCGATGGTGCCGGCGATATCGCGGTCGAACTCACTCGACACGACCTGGTAGATCTGGGGATCGATCTCGAGACCGGCGTAGAGGTTGCTCGCTGCCCTATCGGCACTCACCACCGCGCGAGTCTCTCCAAACGCCTCGCGCGCATCTGCGAGAACCTTTCGGAGGGCAAACGAACGCGCGAGCTCTTTCGGGTGCACGTCGAGCTCGAGCTCGACTTCTTCGAGGAGCTCGCTGACGGCCGCGGAAATTTCGATGCCGTTGGAAGGGTCGCCGTCGACATCGAGCGACTCGACGAGCATCTCCCAATTCAGGACACGTTGAAAGGCCGGCTCCTCTAGCGCTCTCTCGATCGGACCTGTGCCGGTCACGATCTCCGCTTCGGGAACGAGCTCGAACGGAGTGAAGAGCGGTTGCGCCGGAGCTTCGCCGAGGTGAGTCGATCCGACTCGAAAGGACACGTCTTCGCCGGGCTCGTAGAAGAAGCGCCCCTGCTCGTCGGTCAGCCCTTCATGCGTCTCGGTCTGGTAGTGGACGCCTGCGACCGGCGAGGCGCCGCGCAAGACGCCGAATGAGGTGTCGGGTCCTACGGGGTTATTGGGGCCGGGTCGAGGGGGGGATACGGGGCCGGCCGACCCGTTCGGCACCTCGGAAGTCGTACCAGGGTCGCCGCATGCGCCCGCGGCAAGGCTGAGGGCAATCAGCCCAACGGCGGCAATGAGACGACTCTCGAGAAGCATATTCGATGTGGAATCCATGGCGTTTTCTCCTGTTGCCGGGACAGACGCCCGAGATTCCGAATGGGTCTAAATAGATCCCCCGCGAGCTTCATGCGTCGGAGCGCTCACAAGGAGATACCGACCATGAGCACACACTCGAAACACCCTTCCCACGACAGCCGCGGGCGACGCGCACCGCTCTCAACGCTGGCGATGTGCCTCTTAGGAGCACTTCTTCTCTCCGGCTCTCTGACCGGTTGTGGCAGCGAGAGCCCACCTCCGCCCACGATCGAGGTCGATCAGACGATTGTTCCCCCGGTTACGAGTCTTCCGTCTTTCGACGGAGTCGATGAGCGGCCGGTCGCGACGATCGAAGACGAGGACGGCAACCGCGGCGAGTTCGTGAGCAACGAGCTTTGGCTGTCGGTGCACGACGATGCGGAGGTCGATGCACTTGTCGAGCGCTGGAACGGCGATGTCTTGGTCACGTTCGATCCGATGAGCCACGGTCTCGACGCGAGCGGCATGCCGAAGCAGTACCTCGTCCGCGTCGATACGGCGGCCGCAGATTTAACCAACCTGGCGACCGACCTCCAAAGCATCGACGCCAGCGCGACGGGCGCGCACGCTGTGTCGAGCGAGCAGGGCCTCGAGCTCATCGCAATCGCAGCACAGGAAGCATCGGCCGGCGCAGCCGTCGGCATGAACTGGGTCGGAAACGGCGCGGACTATCGCTCACAACGAGTCGAGGAAGCGCCAGCGGGTGACGTCCTCGTCGATGACTACGACCGAAACGCCTTCACGTGGCCGACCCACTCGGTCGGGTCGACCCAAAACATCGGAGTCGCTGAGGCCTGGCGCCTTCTCGACATTGCCGGACGACTCGACAATAGGGTCACGCTGGCCGTGTTGGACGGTGGCTTCGCGCCGGATCGTGACTTCAGCGACGACTGGGATTCGATTTCGAACATCCCGTTCAGGGATGCTATCGGGACCGAGAACCTGTTCAAGTGCAGCGGTGGCGGCGATTGTCCTTACCACGGCACCAACTCAGCGAGCGCGGCGATGGCGCTGCCCGACAATCGATTCGGAAGCGCAGGTCCCGGAGGGCCAGTTGCGAAGCCCCTCTTCGTATTGACCGCCCCCGATATGTTCACATCGGTGACGGCGCTTGGTAAGGCGAGACTCAAGGGCGCGAAAATCGCCAACATGAGCTACCGGGTGCCGGTCCCGGTCGTTCTCGCATGGAGCGTACTCCCGTTCGACGCCGCCACTGCGGCCTTCCACCAGACCGGCATGCTGCTCTTTGCCTCGGCCGGCAATGCGGGCGAGAACGTCGACCACAGCAAGGGTCTATTCGGGATCGAAGTCGAGACGACCTGGCACACCCCTTGCGAGAACGCCGGCGTCATCTGCGTGGGCGGCTTGAGGACCAACTCTCTCGAGCGCGACCCGAGCTCGAACTACGGCAAGAAGCAAGTGGACATCTTCGCGCCCTTTTCGTTCCTTCTGGGTCCAGATCCAGAGCGTCCGGACAACTGGGCACAGCGCAAGCAGGGCACGAGCTTTTCGTCGCCGTTCGTGGCGGGCATCGCTGCGCTCATCTGGGCGGCCGACCCGAGCCTCACTGCCGATGAGGTCGAGCGGGCGCTCATCGATACCGCGCGGCCGAGCGCGGACAAGCGAGTCCGACGCGTCGTCAATGCGCTGGACGCGGTCCTCAGCGTGATCGGCGAGGCGCCGCCGAGCATTCTCTTCGATTCGCTCGAAGACGGCGATCGCATCCAACTCAACAGTGAGGTTTTCCTGAGCGCGACGGTCGAGGACCTGGAGGACGGGATTCCCTGTTGCACGGTGGCGTGGAGCTCGGATGTCGACGGATCGCTCGCAAGCGGCGAAGGTTTCGTCGGGTTCTATCACGCCTTCGAAACGCCCGGCTCGCAGACTCTGACGGTCACGGCTACGGATTCAGACAGCGAGACCACTGTGCACAGCGTCTCGATCGACGTCTTCAATACGCCACCCACGGTGGAGATCTCGACGCCCGAGCCGGGCGCGATGACCTTCGTGAACTACCCGTATGTCCTCCGGGCGACGGGGTTCGACGTCAACGAGCCAGACCAGCGACTCGACTGCGAGTCCCTCGTGTGGACGAGCGACGTCGCGTCGGACCCCTTCCCACAGACAGGGTGCACCGTGCCCGTGGAGTTCTCGAGCGTCGGGCTGCGGACGATCTTCGTGACGGGAACGGACCCTCAAGGTCGTTCTGCGACGACCGAGGCGACGCTCGCGGTGATGTCGGCGCCGCCCAACCTTCCGCCGGCCGTCACGATCACCAGCCCGAACGCCTACGAGAACATCAACTACGGCAGCACAATCACGCTTTCCGGTGCCGCAAGTGACCCTGAGGCGAGCGGCACGCTCGTCTACACTTGGACCGCGCACTGGGACACGAGCAGCGTCGTCCTCGGAAAATCGCGGGAGGTCCAGTGGCGGCCGCGCGATACGATCCCCTTCCTCGACTACGATGACGGCGACGTCATCCAGGTCCAGCTGCGCTTGGACGTACGGGACCAAGAGGGGAACGTAGGCTCGGACGCCGTTTGGTTGCGGTTCAGCGTGATCAAGTAGCGCGCTCGGCGTACAGTGAAGGCCCCGGATTGGCTCACGCTGGTCCGGGGCCTCGTTCTATTGGAT
>JABDJF010000360.1 GCA_013002645.1 Myxococcales bacterium | reverse complement strand
GGCGGCGCATCTGTTCGCGCTCGGCCTCAAGGGCTGGTTGAAGCCGCAGGCATGGCCGTGGGGGATGCCGTCGATCAGCTTGCTCGCATTCATCGGCGCCGTCATTCCGCTGATCGTGAAACGGAACCTCGTATACGAAAGGCGCCGCAGGGGCCTGGACTGACCCGTGGCGCGAATGGATTCCTCACACCATCACGAGTAACCTCTTGCGAATGCCTGACCGCCGAACGACGGCTCGCGCGATGGTCAAGGCGCTGGACCGAGCTGCGCTGGCGGTTGCTGTACTCGTTGCGTGGCATTTCACATCGCCAAGTGCTTTCGCTGACGCACCGCAGGAGGAGCACCCTTCTCCTGAACTGCAAGACCAGTCCACGGCGGAAGTCTCCGCTGTGGTCCAAGTGGAAAGAGCCCTGCAGGCGGGATCGAGACAGATGGAAGCTGGCGAGGAGAGGATCACACTGGAGTTCGCCGATGCAGACGACTGGCTTCAAACCGCGTCAGGGGAGTGGATTCGTGGTGACGTCGACTGGATGCGCAACGACATCATGGAGTTCGACAGTGATGAGTTTGGACCGCTCGAGCTTCACATGAGAGATGTTGCGGCCATCCATGCAGCGCACAAAGACACCTTCGTGTTCGACGATCGAACGGCGCTCTACGGACGAGCTTTCGTCACCGCGCATCACGTCATCGTGGAGACCTCCGACGGCACCCAAGTTCGGCCCCGAGAGACGCTTTGGGCGATCGTCCAGGGCGGTGAGCGCGAGCTCGACCATTGGTCGACGATGCTCGAGCTTGGCCTCAGCGCCAATCGGGGCAACAGCAATCAGATCGAATTCAACCTCGGGTGGAGAATCACGCGCGAGGACCGGCGCACCCTCACCGACCTCGCCTATAACCTGTTCATGGGACGGGCAGACGGCGAGCAAACCCTGAACCGCCATCTGGTCATGTTTCTAAACAAGGTCTGGATCGATGAGCGCTTCTTCGTGCACCCCGTGGTGGGCCAGCTCTTGAGCGACCGGTTTCAGGACATTCGGTTCCGCGCCCAGCCTGCCGCGGCCGCGGGGGTCCGCTTTCTCGACAGGCCGATGGCCTGGTGGAACGTCTCTGCCGGGCTCGGCTACCAATACTTGAAGCTCCTCGACCCGCTCGCAGGTATTCCCAATCCGTTTCATGACGGCCTCGCTCGGTTTGCCACGCGCGCGAGGTTCGACTTCACAGGCGACATCCATCTTTCGATCAATTGGGTAACGAATCTCACGTTCACCACGATAGGAAACACCAACCACACCGGGACCGCCGCCCTCTTCATCGAGGTCACCAACATTTTCAACCTGCAAGCGTCGTTCCTGTTTCTTCGCACTGAAGAGCCTTTGCCGTTCGCGGACGGGACCCTGCCGGTCAAGAACGACTACCAGCTCGTCTTTGGTGTCGCCCTCCAGCTCGGTTAGCAGCAAGTTGCTTGCTCGCAGCCGCACTGGCGTCGACCATCGATGCACACCACCTCGGGCGTGCCAAAGGTCAACATCACGAGCCCGAGCGCTCATCCTTCAGAGTGCGCAGCACCGCGAACATCGCGCCAACCTCCGCAAGCTCCCGATTCACATCCGGGATTTGTGACATTGTCATAAGAATGTCCGGTAACGCGTTTTGTTCGTGTTGTTTGGACGTGTTCTCATCGATACCTGTCCGCGAAACCGTTCGAGAATCGTCCGAATCGGGTGAGCTCCCGGCTGTTCGATTCCCACCGCCTGCACTACTTTCCGAGGACCGGTGGTGCTTGGAAACGCCGGCAAGCACAGGGCCTCCGTTAGCGAACGTGATAGATTCGTATCGAGTCCGCCAGCACCGCCACCGGCTCGTGCGCATCGAGCCACCCGTAGAACGGTAGCTCGCGTTCCACAAGACGCACCGATTGCAATCCGCAAGGGGGATCAACCTTAGCGATCGGGTAGATCCCTCGGTAGTCGACTTCGCTGATCGCGATCCATCCTTTGACCGGCGTGAAGGGCGGCAGTTGGCGGAGGTCGGGAAGATCGTACTCGCAGGCATTGGCCGACCCGTTGAGCGCCACGAACAGGGAGTCGATGTCATGCTCAGCGCAGAAATCCTCGAGCGCGAACAGACCCTGGCCCCAGTCTAGATCGGAGTCCACCAAGAAGGCGCCGGGATCGTGCGCCGCGATCGGGTTGAAGTACGACAGGAAGTGGGGGAACGATGCTGCGGCGAGTCCAGCCTGCCACACCACCAGAGCTGCCACGGTAGCCGTGGCTAGTCCGCGCCATCTCGCGCTGACCGTGTGGAGAAGCGACGGCACGCTCACGCCGATGCCGACTGCGGCCAAGGCGCTGATCACCAGGACGTGGCGCGAGCCGATGTTGACGCTGCTGCCGAGGAGAGCGAGCAGTACCAACGGGATCGTCCCGAACACCGCGAAGCACCACCACGGGAGCCGTGGAGCACGGATTGACATGCCGACCAGTGAGCCGGCAAGGAGGATCGAGA
>JABDJF010000354.1 GCA_013002645.1 Myxococcales bacterium | reverse complement strand
GGACCACGCCGTGAGCGCGCTTAGCAAAGCGGTGCGACGAGGTCGTGTCGGCCTTCGCGATCCCAAGCGTCCCATTGGCTCGTTCCTCTTTCTTGGTCCGACGGGTGTGGGCAAGACCGAGCTCGCCAAGACCCTGGCCGAGTTTCTGTTCGACGACGAGGCCGCGCTCACACGACTCGATATGAGCGAGTTCATGGAAAAACACATGGTCGCACGACTCATCGGCGCTCCGCCCGGATACGTCGATAGCGAAGAGGGCGGTTTTCTGACCGAAGCCGTAAGGCGCCGACCTTACTCGGTCGTCCTGTTCGATGAGGTCGAAAAGGCGCACCCCGACGTCTTCAACATCCTGCTCCAAGTCTTGGAGGACGGCCGGCTGAGCGACTCGCGCGGGCGGGTCGCGCATTTCCGCGACACGGTCATCATCATGACCTCGAACGTCGGGAGCGAGCTCATCCTCGAGCACCAGGGCTCCGACGAGGCTCTGAACGAGCGCATCGAAGAACGACTTCACGATTATTTCCGGCCGGAGTTCCTCAATCGCGTCGACGAGGTTCTGATCTTCAACCGGCTCGACAAAGAGGATCTGGCGGCGATCCTCGAAATCCAGCTCCGCCAGTTCCAAAAGCTCCTAGCCCCCCGGGAGATCGCTCTGACCTTGACGGATGCCGCAAAAACGCGACTGATCGAACTGGGTTACGACCCGGCATTCGGGGCGCGTCCGCTGAAAAGGGTCCTCGTTCGGGAGCTACAAGATCCCCTGGCGGAGGCCCTCTTGCGAGGCCGATTTGGCGATGGTGACACGGTCGCAGTCGACTCTGACGGCACTTCATTCACGTTTGAAAAGGGCTGAACGCGTCGGGTACGCCGGCGGCCTCGACTCGGGTATGCTCGGGCGATGAGCAGCACCCACTACCGAACCTGCAACCTCTGCGAAGCGATGTGCGGGCTCGAAGTCGAAATCGATGGCACCGAAGTCAAGTCTATCCGTGGCGACGTCGCGGATGCGTTCAGCCACGGCCACATCTGCCCCAAAGCGACCGCACTCAAAGACCTCTATGACGATCCCGACCGACTAAAGCAGCCGGTCCGGAAGATCGGAAGCTCGTGGGAGCCCATCTCCTGGGACGAAGCCTTCAACCTGGCCGTCGATAGACTCCACCGGGTCCAGAAAGAGAACGGGCGCGGCGCAGTGGGGCTCTATTTCGGCAACCCGAACGCTCACAACTTCGGAACCCTCGTGTATGGCCCCGCGTTTTTCCGGACGCTCGGCACGAAGAACCGGTTCTCGGCAAGCTCCTGTGACCAGTGGCCGCTCATGCTCGCCTCGTACTTCATGTACGGCCACCAGCTTCTGTTTCCCGTTCCCGACGTCGATCGGACCGACTACATGATGCTGATTGGCGCCAACCCGCTTGCATCGAACGGAAGCATCATGTCGGCCCCCGGGATCAAGAAGCGTCTCGAAGCGATCGGCAAGCGCGGTGGCAAAGTCGTGGTGATCGACCCCCGGCGGTCGGAAACCGCGCAGATCGCGGACGAGCACGTCTTCATCCAGCCGGGTACCGACGCGCTGTTCCTGCTTGGGATGCTTCACGAAGTGTGCAGCTCGGGCGTCGACCTCGGTCGATTGAAACCGTACGTGAAAAACCTCGACCGTCTCGTCGAGATCGCCGAGGCGTATCCACCGGAGACGAGCGAGGCGATTACCGGAGTACCCGCAGCAACGGTGAGGCGGCTTGCGCGCGAGATGCAAAGCGCCGCCACCGCCGTGGCCTATGGTCGAATGGGCGCCTGCACGCAGGAGTTCGGCGGCCTCAACATGTGGCTCGTCAACGCCCTCAACGCGGTGACAGGCAACCTCGACGAGCCCGGCGGCTGGATGTTCGCGACCCCCGCGATTGACTCCCTTCAAAAAATAGGCGGTTTCGGCCTCGGTCGAGGCTCCTACGGACGTTGGCGCAGTCGCGTTCGGGGCTTGCCGGAATTCGGAGGCGAGCTCCCCTCGTCGGTGATGGCTGAAGAGATCCTCACCGAGGGAGAGGGGCAGATTCGGGCCATGGTGATCCTCGCGGGCAACCCGATTCTGTCAACGCCGAACGGAGGACGCCTCGACCAAGCGTTCGAATCGCTCGACTTCACCTTGGCGATCGATTTCTTCATCAACGAGACGAGCCGGCACGCGGACTTGATTCTGCCGCCGGTTTCGCCGATTCAGCGGAGCCACTACGACCTTGCGCTCAACCTGGTGGCAGTCCGCAACACGGCGAACTACTCCGCACCGCCCTTCCCTACTTCGGAAAACGAGCTCGACGACTGGGAGATCCTGAGCGAGCTGAGCTGCCGCCTGGCAGCCAAGCGTCACGGCAAGCTGAGCAAGCAATACCTGTTGGCGCGGGCGGCGCAGAAGGCCGGCCCAGAGCGCGTCCTCGACGTCGGCCTTCGACTGGGACCCTACGGGAAGCGATTCAGGCCGCTTGGAACCGGGCTTTCCCTCGGGAAGCTCAAAGATGAGCCGCACGGAATCGACCTTGGGCCGCTTCAAAGCTGTTTTCCAGAGCGGATCCCAGAGGCCCATGGCGCAATCGACTTGGCGCCCGAGCTCTTCGTAGAGGATCTCGATCGGCTTCGAGCGCGATTCGCTGCAAAGGCGTCGGCTACTCCGGAGGGCAAGCTGCTTCTCATCGGACGCAGGCATCTTCGAAGCAACAACTCCTGGATGCACAACAGCCAGCGCCTCATGAAGGGAAAGACGCGGTGCACCGTGATGATTCACCCGGACGACGCCGAGCGACTGGGTGTGAAGGCCGGCGACGATGTGACATTGAGCTCACGCGTCGGCGAGGTCACGGCGCCAGCGGAGATCACGGGCGAGATGATGCCGGGGGTCGTGAGCCTGCCGCACGGCTTTGGACACGGTCGCGAAGGCGTGCAGCTGGGCATTGCCACGAATCACCCGGGCGTGAGCGCCAACGACTTGACCGATGACCAGCTGATCGACGAGCTAAGCGGAAACGCGGCGTTCAGCGGAGTTCCGGTCACGCTCAAAGCCGCAGAGCAGGTCGCTGCGGCGGAGTGACCAAGCCCCAGCGGCGGCGTTTCGCCGACAGCTGCGGCGGAGTGACCAGCCCTCAGCGGCGGCGTTTCGCCGGCAGCTGCGGTGGCCTGACGCGCACCGGAACGGGCGCCGGGGGTGGGCTGAGCAGGCCTCCGAGCGCGTCGACCAAGGCGTCCATCACCTCGCGCACGCGATCGGAAAACTTTTTCGAACTTTCAGCCACCTTCCTCTCATAATGGGCCCACCGGTGACCCTGTCAACACGCGAGTCGATATTGCACCGCAATTGCCGCGATCTGGAGCACAGATGCACGTCCATTTGATCGGCGTTGCGGGCACGGGCATGAGCGCGCTCGCAGCGCTCCTCGTCGAGGCGGGGCATCGTGTGAGCGGGAGCGACACGGCGTTCGACCCGCCGGTCGGCCCGTACCTCGAAGAGCTTGGTATCGAATGCCAGGAGGGTTGGCGGAGCAAAAACCTCGACACGGACCCGGACCTCGTCGTGGTCGGCAACGTGTGCAGGCGGGACAACCCCGAAGCGCAAGAAGCAATGAGTCGTGGGCTTCCCACGCTTTCCATGCCAGGCGCACTCGCTGCCAAAGTTCTTTCGCGCCGCAGGTCCATGGTCGTCGCGGGCACGCATGGAAAGACGACCACGTCGACCTTGCTTGCCTTCTTGCTTCGACAGGCGGGAATCGACGCTGGCTTTTTCATTGGGGGGATTCCCTTGAACTTCGATCGAAGCTCGCGCCTCGGGTCGGAAGGCCTTCCGTTCGTGGTCGAGGGCGACGAGTACGACAGCGCGTTTTTCGAGAAGGAGCCGAAGTTCTGGAGCTATCACCCGAGCGCAGCGATTCTGACCTCGATCGAATACGACCACGTCGACATCTATCCAAACGCCGAGGCGTACGTCGCTGCGTTTCGTCGGTTCGTCGAGCTGATCCCTGGCGACGGCTGGCTTTTCGCATGGGCCGGTGACCCGGTGGTTCGCGAGGTTGCATCGAGCGCACATTGCAAGGTGCGTTTCTATGCGCTCGAAGGCGACAATTGCGGAGACGTGCAACCGATGTGGCTCGGCATGCCTGCGCCGGGCGGTACCATCGACCTGTTCGGGGGCGGCTCGCTCTGCGGGCGGGCGAACTTGCCATTGCGGGGCCGCTACAACGCACGGAACACCGTTGCGGCGTTGGCCATGGCAAGCGAAGCCGGCGGCGCGCCCCTGGACAAGTTGATCGCTGCACTTCCTGGCTTCCGTGGGACCAAGCGCCGCCAAGAGCTCGTCGGAATCAGCAACGGCGTTGAGGTCTACGACGACTTCGCACACCACCCGACGGCAGTGAAAGAAACGCTTTCGGGTTTCCGGGAGCGCGTGAAGGGAAGGCTCATCGCGGTATTCGAACCCAGAAGTGCGACGGCATCCCGTCGACTACACCAGGACGCCTATCCCGATGCGTTTGCGCCCGCGGACGTTTGCATCTTGGCGCCCGTTGGTCGGACTGGAATCCCCGCCGAGGAGAAGTTGGATACGAAGGCGATCGCCGTTGCGATATCACGCCGGGGCGGCCAGGCGAGAGCCTGCGAGAGCGTGGACGAAGCGGTCGACGCGGCAGCGGCCGAAGCGCAACCTGCGGACACGATCGTAGTGATGTCGAACGGGAGATTCGACGACGCACCGGATCGAATTCTGCTCGCGCTAGTGAAGCGCCGCCAGACTAGCTAGCTTTGTGGATAAGGCTTGGTGGCCTTGCCCGCGTCTTTCCAGCCCTTGAT
>JABDJF010000347.1 GCA_013002645.1 Myxococcales bacterium | reverse complement strand
ACCACCACCCGCCGCTCGTCCACGATGGTGTAGGCGCCGCCACAGTGCGCTTCCATTCGGCGTCGCGCTTCATCGCTTGAGCTCTGATCGTTGGCGATGGCCATCGTTCCACCCGAAGCGTCACGCTGCACGGTCGATACGTACGTGTAGTAGCCGCAGGCGGTTGCGGTGAGCAGAAAGACAGCGAGTAGGGCGCGAAGCATGAGCCACCTCCTTATCCTGCGACGGGAAGCATGGCGCCAATATTCTTCCGACCGAAGACCCGCCAGCGAGGCATCAAGCGGAAATCGCCTTTGCCCCCGGCCACGCGTAGACTGCCCCGGTGGCTCGGGGACGCAAAGCGGGTTCGACGAACCTGAAGGCCGCACGGCGGGTCGCCAAGGCACGCTTTGGCATCCAAAACCTGCACCCTGAGCAAGCGCGCGCGATCGAAGCACTGCTGTCCGGGCGGGACACGCTCGTCGTCCTGCCAACGGGCTACGGGAAATCCCTGATCTATCAGTCGACGGCGCTCTTGTTCGACCGGCCGACCATCGTCGTTTCACCCCTGATTTCACTGATGCGTGATCAAGAACGAAAGCTCCGCGAGCACGGTGCGCCCGTCGTGCGCATTGACAGCACGCTTCGGGCGACCACCCGCCGACAAGTATTGGCCCGCCTCCGCAAAGGCGGCTCGCTGATCGTCCTGACCACGCCGGAGACGCTCGAGTCCCTCGCCGGTTCGACGCTTTCCGAGGTGAACCCGGCGATGTTGTGTGTCGATGAAGCGCACTGCATTTCCGAGTGGGGGCATGACTTCCGTCCATCGTACTTGCGTCTCGGCGCGCTTCGAAAACCACTTGGCAATCCCGTCGTGCTGGCCCTCACCGCGACGGCCACACCGCGGGTGCGAAACGACATCACCGAGCGCCTCAAGATGAAAAATCCGGTCGAGGTCATCGCACCGCCTCACCGCAAGAACCTTCGCCTGTCGGCAAACATCGCCTGGGGTGACGACAAGATCACCAGCGCTGCGCGATTAATTCGTCGATTGAGGCGCCCGGGCATCGTCTACTGCTCGACCACGAAGGCCGTCGACCAAGTCGCGAGCGCACTTGCCCGCGCGCAGATCCCGTCGGCGCGCTACCACGGCAAAATGAAAGCCGCCGAGCGCGCCGCGACGCAGCGCAAGTTCATGAAGCCGAGCCGGCGCCTGGTCATGGTCGCCACCAGCGCGTTCGGCATGGGCATCGACAAGCCCAACATCCGCTACATCGTCCACTATCAGGTGCCCGGCTCGCTCGAGCAATACGTACAGGAGGCAGGCCGCGCGGGCCGAGACGGCAAGCGTTCGGAATGCGTCCTGCTCTTCGACCCCAACGACCTCCGCATCCAAGAGCACCTCCAAGAGAAGGGCCGGTCGAACCCGGCGCAAGCTCGACGCGCTGTAGATGCACTCGTTGCCTGGTTGGACGAAGGCAAGCCGGTCAAGCCCAAGGAGCTTGCGTTGTCTGCGCGCGTTCCGGTCACCGCCGCCCGCTCGGTGTGCGCGCAACTCGAAGAGCTTGGCCTCGTCCAAATGGTGAAGCGCGGGGAGTACACCGGCAACGCCACGACGCAGCGAATCCGTGCAGGCGCGACCGACCTGGCCGCACGCTTGGAGACCCGCCGGGTCCAAGACGCTCGCCACCTTCAGACCATCGCAGCGTACGCCGAAACCGAGGACTGTCGCAGCGTGTTCATTCGTCGCTACTTTGGCGAGCCCCGCCCGCCAACATGCGGCATCTGTGACAACTGCCGCCGCTAGCGCTTTTGCCTAGCTAGCCGTCGTCGTCCCATCGACCGGCGACCCGGACTGAAAGACGCTGCCCAAATGCGCCACCAGCTTTGGCACGATTCGCTCGTGCGCGTCTTCTTGCAGATAGTGCCCGGCGTCGGGCAGGCGCAGGACGTCGGCGTTTGGAAACGCCGGAAGCCAGAGTTCATCGAGATACCGAGGAAGGAACCCCACGTCTTTCATGGCCCAGGCGATCATGGTGGGCTTGTCTTTCAGCGAAGCGAGCCCGGTCTCGACCTCGCCCATGAAGTCGGCGACACGCCCCGTCGAGTCCGCGGGGATTTCGCGGGGAAACACCAAGATCGCCGTGCGCGAAGAGTAGCTAGGGTGGGGCGCCAAGTAGGCGGCGCGCACCTCGGGGGTGATTCGGTCCTGGTGCATGATGCCCGCTTTGAACAGAAACCCGCGGACGAACATGTGACCGCCCTTGACCATCAGCTCGCCGATCCCTGGGGTGCGGAATAGTCTCAGCGGGACAGGCAACTCCACTTTGCCAGGAGGTCGATGGGCCAAGGTGTTCAGCACACACAAGGCGGCGATGCGATCGGGGTGTCGCGTCGCCCAGTAGAACCCGAGGGCACCGCCCCAATCCTGCGACACGAGCGTCGCATCATGAAGGTCCAGCGATTCGAGCAGCGCCTCGAGCCGTTTGGCATGTCGCGGCACTTGGTAGAGCTCCGCTCGGTCCGGCTTGTCGGAGCGCCCGAAGCCCAAATGGTCGGGCACGATGCACCGATAACCCGCCGCCACCAGCGGCGGTATGAAATTGCGATAGAGATACCCCCAGGTCGGATTGCCGTGCACCATCACCACCGGCTTTCCATCGCGAGGGCCCTCGTCCACGTAGTGAAGCTTCCCGTCGGCGTGTTCGAACCAGCACGGCTCGTACGGCCAAGTGCCTCCAAAGGTCCAATCCTCTGTTGCCATGGCGCCCTCCTCGTCGTACCCGAGTCTGGATCGACTCTCGCGCTCTAGGCAACGACCAACTACCTTTTCGGCAGGTTCACGGAGAAACCGATGAAAGCAATCGTCCAAGACACTTATGGCTCTGCCGATGTCCTCGAGCTCCGGGACATCGAACGGCCCGAGGTTGGAGACGACGAGGTGCTCGTGCGTGTCCACGCCGCCGGGGTGGATCCGGGAGTCTGGCACCTGATGACCGGCCTGCCCTACCTGATTCGCATCGCGGGCTACGGGTTCCGCGCGCCCAAAGTGCCAGTGCGCGGCAACGATCTCGCGGGGCGAGTCGAGGCCGTAGGGGAGGAAGTGACCTCTTTTCAGGTGGGTGACGAGGTCTTCGGCACCGCCGACGGCACCTTTGCAGAGTATGTCTCTGCCAAAGCCGCCAAGCTCGCGCCCAAGCCGGCGAATCTAAGCTTTGAGCAGGCGGCCGCCGTGCCCACGTCGGCCCTTACCGCGCTGCAGGGTGTTCGGGATCACGGAGAAGCTCAGCCTGGCCAGCGCGTCTTGATCATCGGTGCGTCGGGCGGCATTGGGACATTCGCCGTGCAAATCGCGAAGGCGTTCGGCGCGGAAGTCACCGGCGTGTGCAGCACGACCAAGGTGGACACGGTTCGCGCCCTCGGCGTAGACCACGTGATCGACTACATGCGCGACGACTTTGCAGAGATGGCGCAGCGCTACGACCTGA
>JABDJF010000307.1 GCA_013002645.1 Myxococcales bacterium | reverse complement strand
GTCATCAACCCGACCAGAGCCCGGGCCACAGTCACTCGAGAACATCGGACTTACTACTTCTGCTCGCGGAACTGCCGCGACCGTTTCGAGCGTGATCCCGATGCCTACTTGGGTCGGCCGCGCCTGGATCTGGGCGGGCGCGTTCTCAATCGGGAGTAGGCAAGCAAGGCAATCGCGAGCTGAACGAAGAGCAGTGCGCGCACGAAGAGAGGGTCAATCAGAGCCTGGCCGGCCGGTTACTGCTCGCCAGTTCCACAAACAGCTTGTTCCGGGCGCAAACCCGCTCATTCACGGGATTCGTCGCCAGACCCACGAGATAGCTTCTCGAGCATCCGTTCGTAGGTCTCCTCGTCGATTTCTCCTGCGGCGTAGCGGCGTCGGAGCATGTGCTCGGGAGAGTCCATGCGGCGATCCGCTACGTTCGCGAGGAAGCGCATGAACATTAGGAGCGCCCCGATCAACAAGATCGCGAGCAACACCCACATGAAGCCCATGTGCCAGTTCTCTGTCCATTGCATGCGTCACCGCCGGTTGTTTGAGCGAGCGAGTTCGTCTCGCATCAACCGCCTGGAACGCAACAATCGTGCCACGCTCGACGGTAGATTGCGGATCCGGGTCGGCTGCTGGCCCTCCCCACTGAAGACGTGACGAGGACACCAAGAGGTGTGGTTCTGCGAATCAATTATGTAGCCCGATCAGTCACTCGGAACGCGGTGCCACGGAGCCGTTCAAAGCGGCGTCGGGCGCGTCGAGTCATGAAAGCTCAATGCAGGAAGCCCACACGACAATCCTGCGAGGCTGGCGGAGGCCAATGATCGAAAGCGACCATCAAACGGCCATTGAGCTCAAAGGCGCTTTCGCAACCGAGTGACGCCCTGACCCTGTTTTGCAGTGGACCTTCTCGTCACTGCGACCCGTGCCCTGGGCCCCATCGCGATAAGGCATATTGAATCACCTCACGGGCATCGAGAGCGCGCGTGGCGTTGCCTGTTCGTACGAAGAAGCGTGATTGAGTGCCGTCATGGAAGTATACGGGCGCATCGGCGGGCTCGACGACGACCCTGCAGACATCATGCCCATCAAGTTCAGCGAACAGGACGTGCACCAATCGACAGCTGTCCCCACCGAGGCGTTCCGAGACGAGAGTCATGACGAACTGCGCGAAGCCATCGCGGTCTTTTCTTCTGAGTGTCTCGTAGTCGAAACTGAGCCCCACGATTTCCGCGTCGTCGTCAACTCCGATCAGTATGCTGCCCCCAGCGCTGTTGGCGAACCCCGCAATGGTACTGGCTACGACATCCGAAAGCGCGCGGCTCACCTTGTGGCTGCGCAGGTCCCATCGCGCCGTAGACTTGAACTCGACTTGCCCATCCTCGCCGGAACGAATCAGTGCCGGGAGCTCCCGGGCAACCTCTCGTTCCAAGTAGGTGAGCATTCGTTCGGAACGCTGAAAGCGTGCGTCCAGGGCAGCGTACACCCCGCCTACGAGGGCGCCCAGAGCCGCGAACAACATCGTCATCGGCGCCATCTCCACCGTGAAAGAGGCGAGCGTCCGGTTCGCGATGAACTCCCAAGCGCCGTTCCACGCGTGGCCGACATTCCCGTGAAATTCGAGCCAATACACGGCCATCGTCGCGGGGTGTAGCAAGAACACCCCAAGCATTGAACCGATAGCCAACGCGAACGCCGTTCGCAGCAGTAGACGAGGCTCCGGCAGACCGTTCACACTAGTGCGCGTGCCCATGATCGTCGGGCTCCGTCAAATGAAGACCTGCCGCCTGCGCGCGGTCGAAGCTCTGGGCCCAGTCGAGGATGAGTACTAGGTCTTGTCCTTGCACGACGCCCGGGTCGTTGCGCGGCATTGTCGCCTTTTTGCCGGAAGCACCGAGCACCTCACGGATGGTCTCTGCGATCTCGGCGCTGTGATGTCCGCCAAGCGGATAGCCGTCCATATTGAAATGGCTCAGGGTCTTCGACGTGGCCCGTGCCCCCTTGCTCGTGTGGCAGCTAGCGCAGTACCGTTC
>JABDJF010000298.1 GCA_013002645.1 Myxococcales bacterium | reverse complement strand
TCTGTGGACAGCTCGACGGGAAGCCCAAGGGCCTCCACCAACTCGGTAAGCGCCTCGAGTGTGAGCGTGAGCGTTCCGCCGTCGTCCAAGGTCCATGAGTTGGTTTCGATGGTCGTGACCATCACGGATGCCTGATCCCTCACGAGGGCAAGCGTGCATGGAACCCCGCCATCGTCGAGGTCGAACGGTGTCGGATCGGAGTCACCTGCCGTCGCATTGATGGTGCTGACCGAGGACGTAACGGTGACCTCTTGGGCTAGATCGACGACCGTATTCACGGTTTCCGCGTCGATGGCGACCTCGACCTGAAGCTCAAATTCGTTCGAGCCATTTTGGATGGGCGCCGTAGGCGTGGCGGCCAGTTTGATAATGAGTCCGAAGGGAATGGTGTTCACGCAATCCAACCCTCCCTCGCCGACCATCGTGTCGGCGGTCATGGTCAGCGGGCCGGAGTCACAAGTGGGCACGGGTTCCGATCCACCCATTCCGCCTTCGCCACCGCTCCCTGCCATGCCACCGGTGCCACCGGGCGTCGTGCTGCTGTCGTCACCGCAACCGACCAAGCCAAGCGCGCCCGTGAGCACGGCAACCACCATAAGTTTAGAAATTCTCATCATCCGTCGTTCTCCTTCAAAAGCCCAGGCCGCGCGCAGCTTTGCACATCAGGGGCATCAAGCCCAGTCCGGCCCTGGGAACCAGGGGATCAAGCGGCTGGTCGACTGCTGATACTGAGCATATGCAGGGTACTTACGAGCGGAAATCGTCTCGGTGAGGCCGGTAGAGCCCTGGAAGAGCAGCGAAAGAACGGCGGCACCTGCGATGGTCCAGTTGAGCCAGCCGGCGCCGGCTGCGACCGAAAACACGTAGTAGCTCCACCAGATCGCCTGCTCGCAGAAGAAATTGGGATGGCGCGAGTACCGAAATAAGCCGGTCGTGATGAAGCCCACTTCGGGGGTCTCGCCTCGCGCAATGGCCGCGTATTTCGCCGTCTGGAACTTCCACTGCTGTTCGTCCGCGACGGACTCCCCGATGAAGAACACGATGAAGGCGACCGCGGCGGCATAGTCGAGCGCATTGAGCGGGGTGCCGGCCAGCTGATAAGCCGCATAGGACGGCACGACGATGAACAAGAGAAGGTAGTTCTGAAAAGGCGCGAGGAAGGTTGCATTCAAGACCTGGAACCACGCCGGGCCAATCTTCGATTGAACCTCCTCCCAGCGATAATCCTCACCCCCCATCTTGTAACCGCCCTTGCGTGCGAAATTGTACGTGAGTCGCACGCCCCAGATCACGGTGAGCGCGGCCATCAGGTTCAGACGTGTGTCGCTGAACCCGACATGGCCCGCGAAGTGAATCGCAAAGAGAGGTGGTGTGATCGACCAGAGCCGGTCGACCCAGGAGTATTCTCTCGTGGCGAGCGAGAGCAGCCAGCAAAGGAGCGCAATGCCGCCGGCGGCCCAGAGTGCCGTCGTGAGAGGATCGGTCGTTCGATAGAGCTCGAGCATTTGCATGGGAACCTTATTCAAACCTCATACAGAACGTCGAGGTAGCGTTCGAGTAAGTCTGTGACGACGCCTTGGACCGGGACCGTGCTGGCCATGCCGTAGACCGGCGCCATTCCTTCTTCTTCATCGGGATGCGCCAAGGTGTGCGCAACGGCAGCGCGAAGATCATGGAGGAAGCGCTCGGCAACACCCTCTTGGGTATGTCGGAGCGTCACCGCGAGGTGGACGCTCGACGGCTTGTGCAGACCGTTGAGGTTCCAGTGGCGCTTGGTCATGAACTCCATGACGCTGTAAATGTCGACCTTGTTGGAAGCGAAAGCGATCACCCAGAGGGGGTCGCCCAGGATATGTAGCTCCGGGATCGCGCGGATGCCTTCTCGAATTTTCGCGCCGGTTTCCAAGATCCGGCGGCTTGCATCGAGGTAGCCACTCTCTCCCATCGAAACCATCGCCGCCCAGCAAGCTGCGCTGAGTGCGCCCGGTCGGCTCCCTGCGAATGTGGGTGAGAAGTAGAGCCCGCCAGGCCAGTCCGCGATCGTGTAGTACTGATAGTGGCGGAGGTCCGGGTCGCGGTAGAGCACGACGCTCGTGCCTTTCGCCGCGTAGCCGTATTTGTGAGTGTCGGCGGACATCGAAGTGACTCCTGGGAGTCGGAAGTCGAAGGGCGGAATACCATAGCCGAGCTTCTCGGCCCACGGAAGGATGAAGCCGCCAAGGCAAGCGTCGGTGTGGAACCCGATTCCGCGCTTGCGGGCCAGCTCCGAAAGCTCTTCGATTGGATCGATCGCACCGTGCGGAAACGAGACCGCCGACCCGACGATGCAGATGGTGTTTCGGTTGATCGCCTTCTTGGTTGCGGTGACGTCCGCGCGGCAGTCCGAGCTCACCGGCACCTTTACGAGCTTGATTCCGAAGTACTGCGCGGCTTTGTCGAACGCCGCATGAGCCGTGGTGGGCACGAGTAACTCGGGCGCGGTGACGCCTTTCGTCGCGCGCGCCCGGTCCCTGTAGCTGCGCATCGCGAGCAGAATGGATTCGGTTCCGCCGCTCGCGACCGTGCCACAGACCCGTGCGTCCCGAGCCTGTTTGGCGCCGAGCATGTTGGCCGTCATCGAGACGATTTCAGCTTCGTATTTCGCGATGCTAGGCCATAGGTCGGAGTGGAGCGGATTCGTTTGCGAGGTGATTGCGTATGCTTCGTTGAGAAACGCGATGTGGTCCGGATCGCCGTGGTACACAGCCCCCGACACGTAGCCGTCCTTCCAACGATCCGCCTCGCGTCGTTCGAGGTCGCGCAGCGTGTCTAGAACTTCCGCGCGTGGCTTTCCATCGGCGGGTAAGTCGGCGTGTGACTCCATCTCGCCGTCGTAAGGCTTCGCCGACTTGCGAAGCTCCGCCATGATCGGTGCATACTCGGCGTTGAGCTTCTCTCTCACGATCGGGAAACGCTTCGCGTAGCGATACAGGCGCGCGACCAGAGGCTCGAGCGGGCCGAGCTTGACGTTCGCGAGGTCTTTGATGTCCATGAGGTCTCCGTAACGCAGCATCGGGCGCTTCGCTAGCGCCGGCGGGCTACCTAGCCGTTGAGCCGACTGTACATGGCCTTGTTGTTCTTCTGGATTTCCAGGAAGGCCTTGTACAGCTCGTCGTAGATCGCCCTGTTGTTGCGGTCCGGCGTGTAGCGTTTTTCGATGGGAACACGCGACGGGATGTCCTCGACAGCCAGCTTGCCAAGCCCCACAGCTGCGACGAACGCCGCGCCGCGAACGTTCGCCGAAAGAGGGTCTGCCACCCGGTCGATGGGACGGTCCAAGACGTCCGCAAAGATCTGGCACCAGAGCCGTGATTTCGCTCCGCCGCCGATGAAACGAATCCCTTCGAACGGGCGGCCAATGAACGACTCGACCCCGCCCATGAGCCAGCGGGTGTTGTACGCGACGCCTTCCATCACCGCGCGGACCATGTGGGCGCGCGTCGTTCTCAATGACAGGTTCGAGAATGCCGCCCGCAGGTTGTGGTCGGCAACCGGCGTGTGCTCGCCGTAGAGCCAGGGGGTGAAGATCACTTTGTCGCTTCCCGCGGGGGCCTCTGCGGCGAGCTGATTGAATCGTTCGAATACGTCCTCGGGATCGG
>JABDJF010000293.1 GCA_013002645.1 Myxococcales bacterium | reverse complement strand
CGTATTGGAAGGTCGTCCGGCGGCCTAACGCGTCGATGATCGCGGTCCGATCGCCGTTGAAGGCGTACTCGTAGCGCGTTTCGCTGTCGAGCGGATCGGCGTAGCGCAGCAGGCGATAGTTGGCGTCGTGCTCGTAGCGGTATGAGAAGCCGAGGCGGTCGGTGACTGTGGTGACGATGCCCTGGCCGGCTTCCCGGTAGGCGAACATTGCGAGCGGGTTGTCCATGCGGCCGTCATCCTGGGCGGCCACGCGGCCTAGCGAATCGTAGCTATTGGCAAAGATTCGCTCGCCGTTGGCGTCGAGAGCCTCGGAGATCTGGCCGGCGTCGCTGTAGCGAAAGAAAGTCGGGTAGGTTGGCTCGGAGACCTGTACGGTGAAGCCGAACGACTCGCCAACCGCGCCGGCCTGCATATCGCGAATGCGCAGCGTCCAGCGTCCGTTTGCCTGATCGCCCTGGAACTGGTTGAGCACGACGTTCTCGTAGTTGAAGATCGTCTCGTTCGGCCGCTCCGCCATCGCGGTGATGTCGACTTCCTTGCCCGTGGGCGAGGTTAGAGTCACACGGACATCGGAGGCGCGAGGGTGGGAGAAGCGCGTGCCCGGCAGGAGCACGATACCGGCTTCATCGGGGCGTCCGCTGATGTCGATGTTCTGCGTGAGGACGCCGTTGTCGGGGATGGGAATGATGACCGCCGGCTGCAGCAGCAGGTCGCTGACCGTCGACGGATTGTGTAGCGCGGTCAGGCGGCCCAGAGAGTCGTATTCGAAGTATGCGCGGCGGCCGGCGGGGTCCGATACGTACTGAATGCGATTGGCGGCGCCGTAGGTGAACTCAATTTCGCGTCCAGAGATCGGCTCGACGACGCGCAAGACCCGTCCGAGAGATTTTTCGACTTCGAGCCGCTGACCGATTCGGTTGGCGATCAGCTTGAGGACTCCGGCGGAGTCGAATGCCAGCCACGTGCCGTCTTCGCGTGTCACCCTCCAGGCGCAATCGTTGCAGCGCACCAGGCCATTGATCTCTTCCAAGCGGTCGTAGCGCGCGCTCTCATCGAGCGGCGCGTAGGCTCCGCCGCTGAAACCGAACCGGTTGCTGCGATGGTCGTCCCAGTGGACCGTCACCGGCCCGCCGGAGCGGCCCTGCAGGCGAGCGGCATAGCTGTGGGTCCACCCCAGACCGACCAGTAACGGCTGGCCGATGATGGCCGCCGGAGTGGAGATGGAATCGTGCATCACAGTGAAGGAGAGCGTTCGCCCGCCTTGCACCTGCAGAACGCTAGCCTCGAGCGAGAACCCGCCCGTGCCGGTGTCAACGGAGTTGCCGGTGATGCTGACGTCACGCGGCTGCGTGAGCCGAGATATGACGTCTGACGCCGGCCTGCCGGTCCTCTGCGCGAAGCACAGTGAGCCGAGGGAGAGGAGTAGGGTTGCGAGAACGAGCGTGCGCGAACGCACCAGAGTAGGGGAAGTCATTGGCGGAGTACGAAAATGAAAAGGTAGCACGACCTAAGTGCGACGTCCATGCGTCGCTTCCCTCATCGAGAGCGGTAGTTGGACGCCCTAGGGCCAAGTCGCAGCTTGTGAGTGGTGCCCGGGGCGGGACTTGAACCCGCACTTCCTTGCGGAAAGGGGATTTTAAGTCCCCTGCGTCTGCCGATTTCGCCACCCGGGCATTTCTTTGGAGTCGGTCGCTTCTTGGCGCTGTTGCGGACTTGCGCGGTGCGCGCCGACGAGGCTTGACCGCCTTCCGCCATCTTAGCGCTGTCTGGGTCGTGTGCTGGGTCGTTTTGAGAAAGCTGCTCGAAGTCGCTGGCGCGAGCGCTGCGATGGGCTTGTCTCGCCCCTTCTGACCGCTGTAGACTCGCAGCTTCGGGTGCTCGCAAAAACACTTTCGGATCCCGGACGTCGGGCTGAGGTTGTCCGCCGCATCCGGGCCCTGCGCCCGGACAGCCCGCGCCAGTGGGGCCGCATGTCGCCCCATCAAGCGATTTGCCATCTCTCCGACGCGCTCCGCGCGTTCCTGGGCGAGATCCCCTCCCCGCCGCGAAGCGACACTTGGGTGACTCGCCGAATCGTTCGGCCGTTTGCGCTCCGGGGTCCGTTTCGTTGGCCTCGCGGGTATCGGACGCTCCCCGGTTTCGATCAGGCGGCCGGCGAAGGCACGAAGCCGCGCGAATTTGCGGCCGATCAAGACCAGTTGCT
>JABDJF010000276.1 GCA_013002645.1 Myxococcales bacterium | reverse complement strand
GCCGAGCGGTCATCGAGATGCAGAAGGTTCCGCTTCTCCTCCGACCATTCAGGAACATGGCGCTCGATGTCGTTCAGCGCACGATGGAGAAGTGGATCGAGAAGGCCAAGAACGGAGAGCTCGAATGACCTGGGTGACGGGGCGCAGGCGCCTCGTCCTCAAGCGCTGACGAACTGTTTCAAGGCAGCATCGCCGTGTACGCTACGGAGCTTGCGGAGCGCAAGCGCCTGTAGCTGACGAATCCGCTCTCGGCTGAGCCCGAACTCGCGCCCGATCTCGGCAAGCGTGTGCGACTCCTTCTCGCCAATGCCGAAGCGCATCCGTATGATTCGCTGCTCGCGCGGGTTCAGAGTTTCAAGTGCGCGCTCGACCGATTTCGAAAGATCCTCGCCGATCACCGTGTCCATCGGTGTTCCGGCCTCTTCATCTGCGATCAAGTCACGGAGCTCGCTGTTGCCGTCGTTGCCGACGGGCATTTCCAAGGAGACCGTGTCTCGCGAGATCATGAGAAGGTTCGCCACCTGATCGGTCGGAAGCTTCATCCGAGTTGCGATCTCCGCGGCGCTGGGCTCTCGCCCAAATTCGCCGGTCAGCTTGCGGGTCATGCCAGTGACCTTGGTGAGCAGCTCGCAGGCGTGAACCGGGATTCGGATCGTTCGAGCCTGGTCCGTCGTTGCGCGCGCCATCGACTGGCGGATCCACCAGGAGGCATAGGTCGAGAGCTTGTAGCCGCGGCGGTAGTCGAACTTATCGATCGCGCGCATCAGGCCCATGTTGCCTTCTTGAATGAGGTCCATGAACGGCAGGCCCCGCTTCAGGTACTTCTTCGCAATCGCGACGACCAGTCGGAGGTTGGCTTCGACCATTTCCGATTTCGCGCGTTCGACATCGGCATGCGCGGTCGTGACGACTTCGCGGAGCTTGCGAAGCTTGTTCGCGGTGAGTCCCGAGTCGGCCTCGGCCTTCTTTCGCGCGGCAGTTCCTTCGTCGCAGGACTGCACGTATGAATCGAGCGCGCAGATGACCGCTTCGAATGCCGGCTCGATGACCGCCTCGCGGACGGCAAGCTCCTGGGCGGCAACGCGTTCGCAAACCTCGCTGAGGTCGTCGCGGTGAAGCTTGGCCTCGAGGACGGCGTCGAAGATGATCTGGCGGCCCTTTTCGATCTGACGGGCGAGCTCCACTTCACCTTCACGCGTGAGGAGGCTCACTGCGCCCATCCAATCCAAGTAGGTTTGCACGGGTTCCGCGCTCAGGACGTTGGTCTTCTCGGCCGGTTTGGCCGAGCGACGGCGGTCACCTCGTCGGTTCTTGCCCTGCTTGACCGTGACCTCGACACTCCCCGCCTCGAGTCGACGAAGGAACTTCCGCACGTTCCCCTGCGTGGCACCCATCCCCGCGATCACCGCCGAAGCCTCGTCGTAGGTGATCCAACCCCGCGCTTTCACCGCATCGATGACTTCGTCCATGGTTGCGCTATTGCTAGAAGTTTTTGCTGACATTGGTGTTTCTCTCGCCTCTCTAAAGGTGTGGTACCACCCAACTGGAAAAGACGCAACCATATGATCAAAAAAATATATAAATACTGTGAACGCGAAATCACTGTTGGATACCTCACACTTACGGAGTAGCTGATTGAACCTTCATTCATTTTCTGGTTGCCCCTCGTCGTCGGCAGCCTCTAGGATTCGCGGGGATGAACGAGCAGCGTTACCCAGTCCTGCGTTCGAAGGCCGATACGAAGTCGGAGACCTACGAGGCCAATCGCGAGGGCAACCTCTCCGCGCTTGCCGCCGTCGGCGAGGCGCTTGCTTTGGCCAACGGGGGTGGCGGCGAGAAGTACGTGAAGCGCCACGTCGCGCGCGGCCGCATCCTTCCGCGCCAGCGGATCGAGATGCTCCTCGATCGTGACAGCTATTTCTTGGAGATCTCTGCCTTGGCCGGTCACGGCATGAAAGGCGAGGTGAGCGGCTCTTCCGTCGTCGGTGGGGTCGGTCTGGTGAGCGGCGTGGAGTGCTGCATCACGGCAAGCGAGGCGACCGTCAAGGGTGGCGCGATTACGCCGATCAGCATGCTGAAGACCGGAAGGCTTGCCGAGATCTGCGAGCAGAACCGCTTGCCGGGCATCGCCTGCATCGAATCCGCCGGCGCCGATTTGCCCAAACAGGACCAGATCTTCGTTCCTGGTGGCGCCGGCTTCCGCCATCTCACGCAGCGCTCTGAAAACCAGATCCCGACCATTTGTCTGGTCTTTGGAAGCTCGACCGCCGGCGGCGCGTACATGCCTGGCATGAGCGACTACGTCGTCATGGTCAAAGAGCAGGCGCAGGTCTATCTCGCTGGTCCGCCTCTGGTGAAGATGGCGACCGGCGAGGAGACCGACCACGAAGAGCTAGGTGGCGCCGAAATGCACTCCGTCATCAGCGGTGTATCGGATTACCTCGCCGAGGATGAAGTCGACGCGATTCGACTCGGGCGCGAGATCGTGGCGCACTTCCAATGGCAAAAGCACGGGCAATTCCGGCCCCGCCCCGTAGAGGCGCCGATTTACGACGCCGAGGAGCTGCTCGGCATCGCTTCTTCCGACGTGCGCGTTCCCTTCGACCAGCGCGAGGTCATTGCGCGAATCGTCGATGGCTCACGGTTCAGTGAATTCAAGCCACTGTACGGGAAGACGATGCTTTGCGGCTGGGCTCACATTCACGGCTTCCCCGTCGGCATCATCGCCAACAACGGAACCATTTTCAGCGACAGCGCCAACAAGGGAGCGCAGTTCATTCAGCTCTGCAATCAGAGTGACATCCCGCTCGTGTTCCTGCAGAACACCACCGGATTCATGGTTGGAAAGCAGTACGAGCAGAATGGGATCATCAAGCACGGCGCCAAGATGATCAACGCGGTTTCCAACAGCACGGTCCCAGCGATTACCATCATGACCGGCTCGAGCTACGGCGCCGGCAACTACGCGATGATGGGCCGGTCCTACCGTCCGCGCTTCCTCTTCACCTGGCCCAACCACAAGATCGCGGTCATGGGCGGCAAGCAGCTCGCCGGAGTGCTCGACATCATTCAGCGCGGCGCCGCCGCAAAGAAGGGTATCGAGGTCGACGAGAAGATGCTCGAGGTCGCCAAGATGATGACCGAAAAGCAGATCGAGGATCAGTCGACCGCCCTCTACGCCACCGCTCGCGTTTGGGATGACGGCATCATCGACCCCAGGGACACGCGCACGGTGATCGCGATCTGCCTGTCGTCCGCGTACAACGCTCCCGTCGAAGGGACCACGTCATGGGGCGTCTTTCGCCACTAGGGAGAGATGGGGCGTTGACCAAGACGATTCAGAAAATCCTGGTCGCCAACCGCGGCGAAATCGCACGCCGGATCATGCGCACTTGCCGCAAGATGGGCATCGCAACGGTCGCGGTCTATTCCGACGCAGACGCGGAGATGCCCTTTGTCGACGAGGCCGACGAGGCGATTCGGCTCGGTCCTGCGCCGAGCGCGGAGAGCTACCTTCGCATAGACAAGATTCTCGAAGCTGCAGCCGCCACGAACAGCGACGCCATTCACCCAGGCTACGGTTTCCTGTCCGAGAACGGCGCTTTCGCGGAGGCGTGTGGACAGGCGGGCGTCATCTTCATCGGACCGACTCCTGACGCCATCCGGTCGATGGGCTCAAAGCGCGAGGCCAAGGCCCTGGTCGAAAAGGCCGGCGTTCCCGTGATCCCCGGCTACGACGGCTCGAATCAAGACCCAAAGGTCTTGGCGGAAGAAGCGATCAAGATTGGTTTTCCCGTTTTGCTCAAGGCAAGCTCGGGCGGCGGTGGCAAGGGGATGAAGCGCGTTCGTCAGGCGAGCGAGTTGCCCGATGCGATCGCTTCGGCGGCCAGAGAGGGTCAGAGCTCATTTGGAGACGCGACGCTCCTGGTCGAGAAGTACATCGACGATCCGCGGCACGTCGAGATCCAGATCCTAGGCGATAGTCACGGCAACCTGATTCATCTCAACGAGCGAGAGTGCTCGATCCAGCGAAGGCACCAGAAGATCATCGAGGAGACCCCGTCCACGGCGCTCGATCCGGCACTCCGAAACCGCATGGGGGAAGCGGCGGTGCGCTGTGGCAAGGCGATCGGCTACTCGAACGCCGGCACGGTCGAGTTCATCCTGGCGCCCGACCGGAGCTTCTATTTTCTCGAAGTGAACACGCGCCTGCAGGTGGAGCATCCAGTCACCGAGTGCGTGACGGGGCTCGATCTGGTCGAAGAGCAGATCCGGGTTGCCCAAGGCGAAGTGCTTCGCACCGCACAAGAGGCGGTCCGGTTCGAGGGCGCCGCGATCGAAGTGCGCCTCTACGC
>JABDJF010000202.1 GCA_013002645.1 Myxococcales bacterium | reverse complement strand
GCTTAGCCGGGTTCTAGGTCGCGCTCTTCGTACCGATCTCTACAGCCCGGCCCGCGTGGCGATCAGGTCGATCGCCTTCCTGGGATTGGACTCTCCGGTCGCGCCGAGTAACACGACAGCCCGGCTGATCCCGAGCTCTTCGAGCTCGGGGAGGGCGTCCGGCCGCTTGGCGATGCGCCAGTTCGTCGTGATGTCGATCGACTCGAATGGCCGCCCTGCCTCGGCGGCCATTTCTTTGAGCAACGTGATTTTTTCGCTGAGCTCCTTCTGCGAATCGCTCGGTGCGTACCAGCCATCCGCGGCGCTCACGACCCGTTGCAGGGTCTTGATCGACGTGCCGCCAATCAGAATTGGCGGATGTGGTTTCTGCACGGGCGTCGGATGGCTCTTGAAGCCGTGCCAGGAGAGGAACTCGCTCTCGTGCTCGACGACGTCGCCGCTCCAGACCTTCTTCACCGCCGCGAGATAGTCGTCAAAGCGCGCGCCGCGCCGTTTGAAGGGCGTCCCCATCGCCGCGTACTCCTCGGCAAGCCAGCCGATCCCGAGGCCGAGCGTGAGACGTCCGCCGCTGAGCGCATCGAGGCTGGCGGCCTGTTTGGCAAAGAGAAGCGGATTGGCCTGCGGGAAGATGTTCACGCCCGTGCCCAATCGAATCGTCTTCGTCGCGGCGGCGACGTGTGCCAACGAAATCAGTGGATCGAGAAACCACGCCTCCGGCGGGATCCCCATCTTCCCGGAGCGGGCATACGGATACTTCGACTCGTAGTCCGTCGGGACGATCACGTGCTCAAAGGTCCATACTGATTCGATGCCAGCCGCCTCGGCATGTTGCACGACTTGGACCATTTCTTCGGCGGTGGAGGGTCCGCCCACGTTGATCGACACAATTCCAATTTTCATGACGACGGTACTACCGTCTCGCTCTCCCCATGTCGATACGCCGCCGACGCCAACACTGGCACTGACACTGCCGCTGACACCGCCACTGGCACTGGTACTGACACTGGCACTGACACCGCCACTGTCACCGGTCCCGCCCTCACCCGATCTGGAGCCCGGTGGCGCTCGCCGAAAGCAAGCTCACTGCACTGGAGCTCTCGCCTCGAATCGAGCCACGAGCTTCTTGTCCGCGAACAGCATGAGCTTGGAGCCGTGGATTTCGTAGCGCGTGACCGTCCCAAGTGTGGTGAAGAGCTCTTGCTCTTGTTCCATGCCTTCCGGGCAGGCCATGCGCGTTGCACCGAGGGCGCCGAGCGTCAGTGATTGTCCGGCGGTCTCATAGGAGCCGAAGAAGCGATTGCAGCCGCCGAAGCCATAGGCGCTCGCCTTTTTCGAGTTCAGCTCGAGATAGGGTGCTTTGTCGTTCACCTCCACGGTGATTGTTTTCCCGTTGAGCTCGAGCAACGCCCAGGTCGTATTTTCTAGAGCGGCCTTTTGCATGCTTCCACAAGTCTCTCTGGGCCAAGTGCGCACGAAGCGCTGAATGATCAGGGTCGTTTCTCTGCCTCGCCGGTCGACTCTGGGCCTCGCGTCCAATCCGCCTTCCACCGTGACGAGCAGAGCCGAGCCGGGCGCGATCTTGGCTTGACCGTAAGCTCGCTCCAGCTTCGCGTTGTCGCCCTCTTGGGCGACGGGCCACCGTTCCCCTGTCGCGCAGTCCACAAAGCTTCCCGCATCGGCCATGTACGAATACATGCCCTGCAAGCTCATCGTCCCCGACGGCGGCGGTGGCTCGCGTTTCTCGACTGCCGGGGTCGCGCTATCCTTGCCTTTCTTACAAGCAGACATTGCCAGCGCCGCACCAAGTAGGCTCAGCACGAGCGCCCGACTGATTCCGTTCCCCCTCATGCGTCGGGATTTACCACTCGCAGGCCCAAACGCTAAGCATTTTCGAACACGGCGACGCCGAGTGCGTGCTCAGCCCGAAAAAGGGATGCGCTCTCGGAGCCTCTTGGCGCGTTCGCGCGCAAGTGGGATCTTCGCGTTTTCAGGATGCTCGAGAAGAAGCTGGTAGGTGCCCGCGCCCGTGGGCTCGATGGCTCGAATTCGATCGTAGCGGACGATGAACCCGCGGTGTGACCGGAAGAACGCGTCGGGGTCGAGCTCGTCTTCGAGGTTCGCGAGCGTCTTGTCGATTGCGAACCGGTCGTCGTCGGTGACCGCCCATACGAGCTCGTCTTTCACTTCGAAGTAGACCACGTCGCCGAGCTCGAGCACCACGTAGGAATCCTTGCGCCGCACCGCGATTCGCTCCAAACGTTCGTGACCGCTCTCGGCTCCTCGCGTTTCGCCTCGGACGCGCTCGACCGCTTGGCGCAGCCGCTCCAGCCGAACGGGTTTGAGCAAGTAGTCCGCGACGCGCGCTTCGAACGCTCGCAGCGCGCCTTCGTCGTGCGCAGAGACGATCACTACTTTGAGCTCGGGATGGTTGGCCATGAGCGTTTCGGCGAGCGCAACGCCATCAGGTCCGGGCATTCGCAGGTCGAGAAACGCAACATCAGGACTTTCTTGCTTGCACAGCCCCTGTGCCTCGGGCGCGTTGCGCGCTTCTCCAACGACTTCGATGTCTTTGCACTGGCCGAGCATGAATCGAAGCTCGTCGCGGGCGAGAGGTTCGTCGTCGACGACGATCGCGCGAATGCTCATGCCGGCTCTCCTTTGATTTCGGACTGCTTGGGCAGCTCCACGGTCACCAGGGTACCGCGCTCGAGCGAAGAAAGCTGGAGATTGGCCTTTCCGTCGTACTGCTGGTCGAGCCGCTTTCGGAGCGTTTGGAGCGCGAGGCCGGAACCTTGGGTCGATGGTCCCCGATGGGGGCCGTCGGCTTCGTCTTCGACCTCGATCCGCAAGCGGCTGCCCTTGTCAGATGCTCGAATGGTAATTCGGCCGAGACCTTGCTTCGGCGTGATTCCGTGCTTGACCGCGTTTTCGACGAGCGGCTGGAGGAGCAGCGCCGGGATGCGCGCATCACGTACGCTCTCGTCGACCGAGGTTTGGACCTCGAGTCGCTCGTCTCCAAGCCGCGCTCTCTCGATCGAAAGATAGGCGCAGGCATGCTCGACCTCGTTCATGACCGATGCGTCGTGCGGGTGGTGGAGCAGATATCGGTACAGATCGGCGAGGTCCGACACCAGGTTTCGTGCTTGTTCCGGGTCCCTGCGAATGGTTGCGCGAAGCGTGTTGAGCGTATTGAACAAGAAGTGTGGCTCCAGGCGGCTGCGCAACGCGGTGAGCGACAGGGCGTTCGCGGCAGCCTGTGCTTCGACCAGCGCCACGGCTTGTTCCTGACGGGAGATCACAACGAGGGCAACATTGATGAATAGGGCGACGCCAACGGCGACGCCAGCAAGCTGAGCCCCGAGCGAGGGTAGTGCGTGGAGCGGATCGGCCCCTGAAAGCGCCATTCCAGCGGCAGTCACCGTCAAGCCCGCGATTTGGACGACCGCGGCCGCGCCGAGCACGCGCCAGCCGACGAACATCTGCTCCCGCCGAACCGACATTCGGCCGGCGAGCCAGCCGTCTAGGAAAGATGCGATTATGGCCCAGGGGAATGCCTCCGGAGCAACGCGGGTGACGTAAAACCCGCCTCCGAGCAGCCCAGTCAGCGCGCCAGCGCGCGGGCCCCCCAGAATGCCGGCGATCATGATCCCAATCGCGCGGAGGTTGAGATGATAGCCCAGCCACTCGAATCCCATCGTCGAGCCCCAGAGGGAGAACAGCAGCCCAAAGATGACGACGACCGCAATATCGCGTGGTTGGCCTACGCCCAGAAGGCGGTTGCGCAGCGGCGGGACGAGCACTCCAAGAAGGCCTGCGGTTGCAATGAGGCTGAGCTTCTCGAAGAGCTCCGGAATCAGCAGCCGGATATCCACCGCCGGAGCCTAGCAGCGTTTGTGAGCGCGGGCGTGGTCTAGAATCGAGGCCTGCGCTATCGTAGCTCCGATGAAGTGCCCACTTTGCTTGCTGCCATTCTCGCTGGTCTTGCTCGCATGCGGGAGCGACATTCGCCCAAAACAACTCGACGAGCCATGCACGCGAACTGCGCAATGCGACATGGGGCTGTCCTGCCTTGCGGGTGTCTGCACGCCGACACCCGACGCCGCGGTGGACGCCGACCCGTGAGGGTTACGGCTCTTGCGGTCGATCCAAGAGTTGGCCCCTCTGGTTGATGTATTCGAAGCCTTTGTGGATCACGAACACCGAACCGTTGTCCGCGCGGATGGTAATGTCGACCGTCCCAGGGGTCCCTTGTCGCGGCGTGACCGCGAGCAGGGCTTTGTCGTTCTGAATCGACACCTGCGGAGAGCGAAGCTGGCCGAAATAGACGGCGTAACCGATGTCCAGTCGGAGGTGCTCGCCAACGACCCGGATCGTCTTGCCACCCTGCAGGCCTCCGAAATTCGGATCCGTACGCTGGAAGTCCATCGCGGGGTGCGGCTTCTCGCAGGCGGCCAGCACGACTACTGCGCCGATGATCACGCCTGCGATGCCTCCGAGCCTTCTCATCGAATCCATGTCAATTTATCACGTTGGGCATCGGAAGGCATGCTTGACATGCGACTGTGCCAATTCGCACACTCGCGCTGAACAAGGGTTGCAGTGACCAAGCAGAACCTCCTCGTTGTCGATGCCGATCCCCGAAGTCTCCGGGTGCTCGAAGTGAGCCTGCGGAACGCGGGCTACAACGTGGCCGGCTGTCCGAGTGTTGGCAAAGCGTTCGAGATCCTCCACGCCAACAAGCCGGACTTGATCCTCTCGGACACGACGTTCAACGACATGAACGGCTTCGAGTTCGTCGAGCAGCTGCGGCAGAACTCGGATTGGGCCGAGATCCCGTTCATGTTCCTATCCAGCGACGGGTCGATCGAAAGCAAGATCCGAGGTCTGGAGCTCGGAATCGAAGACTATCTGACCAAGCCGATCTACATCCGTGAGGTGATCGCAAGAGTCGGCATCGAGCTTGCGCGGCAGGCGCGCGCAGGGTTGGCGCACCGGAGCAGCGACTCGAGGACCCGATTCAGCGGCTCACTCTCCGAAATGAGCGTCGTCGACCTGCTGCAAACCATCGACGTGAGCCGCAAGTCCGGCGTGCTCACGCTCGTGGCCGACGACGGGCAAGAAGGTATGATCTCCTTCGATTCCGGGGCGGTCATCAACGCCACCGTCGAAGATCTCGTCGGCGAGGACGCAGTCTACCGGCATCTGCTCTGGCGTGCGGGGACTTTCGACCTCGAGTTTCGACGCGTCAGTCTGAGTGAGCGCACCGTTCACCGAACGACGCAGGCTCTTCTGATGGAAGGGATGCGAAGGCTCGATGAGTGGAGCCGCTTGTCGGAGCTCCTGCCTTCATTTGACACAATCCTCGAGGTCGACGCCGAAGTGCTCCGCGAGGGGCTGCAGGAAATGCCCGACGAGCAGAATGAAATGCTGCGGCTGATCGACGGAATGCGGACGATCGATGAAATCCTGCTCGCACACCGGGGAGACCACGTCGAAGCGCTCAGAAAGGTCGTGGACCTGTACTTCGAAGGAATGGTCCGGGAGGTTGGGCGAGATCAAGGCAGCATTCCGGTCCTGACCGAGGTGTCGATTCACTCGTCGCCGCCGCCACCCAAAGA
>JABDJF010000241.1 GCA_013002645.1 Myxococcales bacterium | reverse complement strand
ACGCAAGGGACACCTCCTCAAACTCTGGTGTGTTTCCATCGTCGATGCGGCCCGTTGCTAGGAGCCGCAAAGAAATGTTGGCGCGAATGAGCGCGCTGATTCCCAAAAGCCCGCGTTGGCTGTACATTACGCCACTCGCATCGGGGAGATCCTGCCGAAACATCTCGTACCGAACGGTGGGCACGAACCACGGCCAAACGATGTAGTCGAACTGCCCGAGCACGCCGACGAGATTGCCGGAGTCGGGGTTCGCGAAGATCGGCCGCTGATTGCGCTGATAGAACGCGCCGAACGTGAGAATGGCATCGACGATTCGCGAATAGATATCGCCGCTCGCGCGCCAAAACGCGTCGCTCTGAGTCTGCGCGCCACCGAGGGGATCTTCGAGCGTGCCTACGCCACGGTAGAAGCTGCCACCGATGGTCACCGACTTCTCCTGCCAAGGACGACTGTATCCTGTGGGCTCGGTGCCGTTGAGGGCCATGCCGCCGAACTTGTATTCGAGGCGCCCATAGAAATCCTTGTCCCGGTTCCAGGGGCCGCCCGATCCTTCGACGACGCCAGCCGTGTAGCTGAGACGCTTGATTACGACGCCCGTCAGCTCAAGCCCGACTTGTTGCGGCTCCGGAGCCCACTCGTTGTCTCCGAGGATGACCGTTGTGTAGTTGAGCTTGTGACCCGTGAAGTTGCGGTGCACGGTGAACGGGTAGAGAGTCGGCTCGAACGCGCCCACCCGAATCATGAACGCCGCGGGGTCTTTCAAAGGCGAGATCGCGATGAACGGGCGCTCGAGCGAAACTTCGCCCTCGAGGTTGACTTCGACTTTCGCGAACGCACTGAAGTGGTCGCCTAGCGGCGTTCCGACCATCAGCGAAAACGAGCTGTTCAAGAAGTTCAGCCCGTATGCCTCATCGGAGCCCGAAGGGACCTCGACGGCAGGGGAACCGCCATGATGGTCCTCGCCGCCGCCCCGCGCGACCGCCCAATCCGCGATGATCACGACCGAGATCGGAGCCTTCCCCGGAAGCGTTCCGGGCCACACCTCGTTCGGAAAGAGGTCCTTGTGCGCGTCTTGACCAAGCGGGACAGGCTCGTCCATCGAGCGGTCCTCATCCTCACCGGAGGGAAATCGGTAGCCGTTGCGCCGAAAGGCTTCGCCGAACGGCGTGAGGGCCGGATAAACCGTGTGGCAGGTTTGGCAGCTGGTCTCGTAGCGTCGGGCAAACGCCGGGATAGCTTGGGCGCGTGAGGCGTCGAAAAACACCACACATGCGATGAGCGCGGCCAGCGCGATCCCGAGTTGCTTGGTCATGGCGATTTCCTCCATGACCAGCCCCTTGAGCAAGAGCCGGGCCAAATCCTGCAAGAGGTAAGATCCCGCCGCGACCTACCCGCGAAATCGGCGCGGTTTCAAGCGGTTATCGACAGACGTAGGGGCCACGCGGAGTCGCCGAGAGGGGCCCTCCGTCCTGCGAGGATGCGAGAAGGCGGGGACGTGACTCGCAGTTTTGCGAATCGTCGTAAGCTCTCGTTTTCACGCAAGGATCCAATCTTCGATCGGTCAATTGGAACCGTCCGACCCAATGGACCTTGCAGGACTGCAACTCGTTCCCCTTAGCGAATATCGTACTTCTGCAGACGTCGGTAGAGCGTAGCGGGGTCGATCCCGAGGAGCTTCGCGGCCTGTTCGCGGCTGCCCCCGGCGACATTCAGCACCCACGCGATATGACGAGCCTCGAACTGCTCGACTGCCCGCTTCAACTCGATCGGCTGCTCTTTCGCTTCCTGAAGCTCTACGGGAAGGTCGTTTTGCTCGATGACCCCTCCGCCCGCAAGAATGGTCGCGCGCTCAATTACATTCGAGAGCTCGCGCACGTTGCCGGGCCAATGGTACGCGAGCAGAAGCCGCATCGCTTCGTTGGAAATCCCGCTCGCCTTGATGCCGACGGAACGCGCGTGTCGCTCGATCAGGTGGGCTACCAGGGCCGGGATGTCGTCGGGCCGTTCGCGAAGGGGTGCGATCGCGATCCGAAACACGTTGAGTCGGAAGTAGAGATCTTGGCGAAAGCTCCCTTCTTCGACGGCTTGCTCGAGGTGCTGGTTCGTTGCCGCGATGAGCCTGAAGCTCACGTTGACGGGGCGCGCCGCGCCAACAGGCTGGATCTCACCACTCTCCAACGCTCGCAACAACTTGATCTGCATCTGAACTGGCAACTCGCCGATCTCGTCGAGAAAGACGGTGCCGCCTCTGACACTCCGGAGGTTGCCCTCGCGGCTCCGGTCGGCTCCCGTGAACGCGCCCTTCTCGTGACCGAAGAGCTGGGCCTCCATCATCTGCGAAGGTATCGCGGCCATATTGACTGCAAGGAACTCCTTCTCCGCCAGGCTCGAACGCGACCAAAGCGCGCGCGCAACGAGCTCCTTACCCGTCCCACTTTCACCCGTAATCAGAACCGTGGATTGGGTCGGGGCCACCTTGTCGATGAGGTCGAAAACAGCCTTCGTCTGCTCGCTTTCGCCGATGATCCCTTCGAACCCCAATCGGCGCTGGACGTCCCGGCGGAGTCGATGAACTTCACCCTGCATGGCCCGATATGCGGAAAGGTTCTTGAGCTTCTGGAGGAGATCCTCGAACGTGATCGGCTTGAGCAGGTAGTCGAAGGCACCGAGGCGCAGCGCCTCGATCGCGGTGTCGACCGTCGCGTACGCCGTCGTCACGAGCACCTGAGTCTCTGGTCGTTCGGCGCCAACCCGTCTCAACAACGCGATGCCGTCCATCCTCGGCATTCGGATGTCGGTGAGCAGCACTGCGTAGTCGTCCTCCAGAAGCTTCTCGAGGGCCTCTTGGCCATCGGCAGCGCCGGTGACGTCATATCCCTGGCGCCGCAGGAAATCACAGAGGTTTCTGCGAAGAATCTCCTCATCCTCGGCAACTAGAACTCGTTCGTTCACTGACGCGCCTCCGCCCTTTGCAGCTGCTCTGCCGGCAGCTTGAGACAGAAGGTCGTGCCCCCTGGTCCGGTCTCTTCGAGCATGAGCTCCCCACCAATGCCTTCGGCAATCCCTCTACTCACGAAAAGCCCAAGGCCCGTCCCACGACCGGCCGGCTTGGTCGTGAAGAACGGGTTGAACACGCGATGCTGCACCTCGGCGGGGATACCCGAGCCGGTGTCTTGCACGCGCACGACGACCGATCCCTCGCCGTTGGTTACGTCAAAAGTCAGCGTCCCTCGATCTGGCATAGCGTCAAGTGCATTCACCCCCAGGTTGAGGAGCACCTGGACGACGGCGTCCTCTTTGGCCCGAACGGGAAGCAAGCCGTCCGCGAAGCGGACTTCGAATTCGGCACCGCGCGCGCGCGGGTCGTGACGCAGGAGACGGGTCACGTCCTGCACAATCACGTGGAGATCGATGAGGGTCTGGTCGTCTCGCGGTCGGCGCGCAAACGAGACGAGATCGCGCAACATGCGCAATACGCGGGCCACCTCTCTTTCCACGACCTCCAGCGTCTCTTTCGATTTCTCCGGATGTGGTTGCTCGCGCGCCATCCGTAGCTGCGACTGGATGGAGGCCAAGGGATTCCCCACGTCATGGGCGACCCCCGCTGCGAGCATCCCGAAGCTCGCCATTTTTTCTTGGTACACCATCTGAGCCTGCATTCGCCGTTCGTCTGTGACGACGCGCCCTAAGGTGACGACGGCATCGACCTCGCCTTCGGTCGACAACACCGGAAATGTCTCCACTCTGACGATCTCTTGACCGGCCCCGACGCTCTCTGATCGATCGCCACTTAGTGGCTTTCCGGTTTCCAGTGTTCGGCGAATCGGATGATCGAGATCGGCCTCGGCCCCGGGCTCGAGAACCTCGAACCACCACCGTCCCTCGAGGTCTTCCCCGTGCATGCGGCGGGCTTCCGCGTTCGTGCTGATGATTCGACAATCTCGATCCACCACTACGACACGTTCCGCGATCGAGTCCAACAGCAATTGTAGGAACTCGCGGTTGCGCCGGAGTTCCTCGGTTCGTTCGGCGATCCTCTCCTCGAGCTCGTCTTGAGAACGCTTGAGCGCGACGCTCATTCGATTGAAGGCAACTGTGGATTCGACGACCTCGCGCGGACCGCGAGGCGGTACCGTGGTCCCCAGTGCTCCCCCGACGGCCGCCTCCGCGGCGTAGGCGAGCCGAGTCAGGGGATCCCCGAGTCGTTTTGCAGCCAGCAGAGCGACCAAGAGCAAGAGCACTGCGAATACACTACCGAGCCCAAACGCCTGCCACGCCAGCTCGTCGAGCGAGGCAAGCGCCAAGTGGACGGGAACCTCCACGAGAACCCCCCAGGCCGACGCAGGCACAGGCACAAATGCGGCTAGCACCTCCTCGCCGTCTGCCCCCGTGTAACGGCCATGCCAAGACTCGTCAGTGAAGCCGCCCTGGCCGCGTTGACGCACGCCTTGATCGTCGTGCTCGTGGTCGCCGTGATGGGCGTCCTTCCGATCGTGGTGGTCGCGTTGGCCATGGTCATCGTGGTGATCGCCCTCGCGACCGTGTTGGCTTCCCTCGTCTCCAGAGGGCAAGGGCTCTCCGATGTCGACGCCCTCGTTGTGATCGAATGAGCTGCAAACGACCCGTCCCTCCTTGTCCACGAGATAGGACACCGTGTGGGCAACGCGCTGATCGCTCGCGGTCACCAACATCCTGTGCACCTCGAAAGTGAATCGACCACAAAGAAAACCAAGATACTCTCCAGCCGCATCGCGAATCGGTGCGCTGGTCGCCATCGCCGGCTCGTCGCCCCGCTCGTAGATGAGCGTCCGGTCTCCGCCGCGGGTCATCGAATCGGCGAGGCACGCGGACAGGAACTCACGAGTTGGAGCCACCGCCGCAGAAGTTGCTAGAAGCTCGCCGTGGTCCGACAGCACATGCAGCTCGCTCAGCGCATCAACCTCTTCGATTTTTGCGGTCAAGTGCTCTCGTAGCGCGCTTCGCACGCCGTCACATATGATTGGCTCGCCGCAGGTTTCGAGCGAGCTAACGAGCGCAAACAAATGCTGGTTGCCAGCGATCAGCGACGGAAGTACGCGTTGCTTTTGGTCCATCCAACGCCCTGCCTGAGTTGCCTCGAGCTGGGCAACGTCGCCGACGTCCTGATAGGCGGACGCGACCGTGGCGGTACGGGTGCGCAAGTAACCCCATAGATTCGACATGAACAGGGGCCCAAGGGAAAACACGACGAGCAGCAGAAAAAGCTGCTGGCTCAGAGCAAGCCCCCTTTTGCGGTTATTCGGTTCAGCATCCATCGCGTCAGTTCGGTTATCATATACTCCAACCGAGCGGCTTTGGCTCAAAGACGCGTGCGGTCATCGGCTATGAGGAATCACGAGAGCTCGACCATTCGCCCCGCGCGGATCTCGATACCGAACTATGAGCTTCTCGAGCGCATCGGCGAGGGTGGCTCGGCCGAAGTTTGGCGCGCGAAGCATCGGTTGCTGGGGCACGAGGCTGCGGTGAAGCTCCTTCGTACGGAAGACGCCGCCAGCGAGCTCATGCGCGAGCGCTTCAAATTCGAGGCACGCTGTGCGTCCGCTCTACGCTCTCCGCATGCGGCGGAAATCTACGACTTCGGCGTCGCAGACGATGGCACCCCGTTTCTTGCCATGGAGCTCTTGCACGGAATCGATCTTCAACGTCTAGTCAAACAGTTCGGTCCGCAAAGTCCTGGCCGGACGATTCGTTTGCTCGAACAAGCATGTGACGTTCTGCACGAAGCTCACGGTAGGGGAATCGTCCATCGAGACATCAAGCCGGCCAATATCTTCGTAACGCGTCAAGTTACCCACGGTGATTGCGCGAAAGTAGTCGACTTCGGTCTCGTCCGCGCAATTGGGTGCGACCGAAACGAAGCCACCACGCCCCAGAACATGTCCGGAAGCCTCGCATTCATGC
>JABDJF010000209.1 GCA_013002645.1 Myxococcales bacterium | reverse complement strand
GACCGACACCGGAACCCAGAAAAAACGAAGCTTGAGCGTGATCTGCTCCAAAGGCAGTTTCGACATGGCCTACCCTGGGCTGATCTTGGCCAACGCGGCACGCATGGCCGGTGTCGACGCCCGTCTGTTCTTCACGTTCTGGGGGCTCGACATCGTCAACGAGAGGAAAATCGACCACCTTCACCTCAATCTCGTGGGCAATCCGTCCGCGCCGATCCCCGCGATGATAGCTGGCTTGCCCGGTGTCGAAGCCCTGGCCACGGCACAAATGCGCAAGGAAATGGAACGCCTCGACATCCCGCCGATCCGCGAGTTCATCGAAATGCTCGACGACGCCGGCGCCGAACTCTACGGCTGCCAGATGGCCCTCGACATGTTCAAGCTCACGAAGGACGACTTGGTCCCGCAGGTCAAAGATATCCTGACCGCGATGGACTTCGTGGACATGAGCGAAGGCGCTCAGATCATATTCATCTAGTCGTACACGAGCTCGATTGGAATCGTCACAGCGCCGCCCTGGTAGCTGAACTTCGCATCCTTGTAGAGCGGCGGGCCAAACCGCTTTGACTTCGCGTTCTGCGAGACCCCCCAGGGCTCTTTGGCGCTCCCGATGGCATTGGTGTCGAGCTTGCCGTTGCCGTTCGTGTCGATGAAAACCGATGCGGCGTAGTCCCCGAGGCCGGTGCGCTTGAACACACAGGTCACCGTCTCCCCTTCGACCTCAACCCAGGTTCGCCTCAGGGCGCGGCGGTGCTTGCGGGGGAACCCCTTGTTCTGCCAGAACAGAGCGCAGGCCATCTGGCCGGTAGCCTTTCGAATCCCGGTGATTTCGATCGAGAGGATGTTCTTCGCCGCCGGGTCGTTGTCGACTTGAGCCTCTAACGCGGGAGTCCAGATCAGCGAGCCGATCAGCGCGATGACGACGGAAGTCGCGCATGCCGTTTTCGTCCAAACCATCGAATGCTCTCCGGATTCCCATCTTCGCGTCCGGCCCGTCTTCATGCCAGTTCGACGCACAGATGCTGCAATTGTTTAGACTAGGCGCGGAATTTTGCCAAATGCTTGGGCAATCCGCGCCGTGCGCAGGTGTATAGACCGTTTCGCAGTTCAGACCTAAACATCTCTCGACGCGGCTTCACAGAAAGGGACTTTCGATGCGCTAGACGGTGCGTTTTTCGGTCGTGGCGTTGCTCTTCAACTGTCTTTGTGGCGGCTGCTCCAGCGGCCAATCCGAGTCGGCCATGGTCGGCGCGGAATGGGCCACGGCGCCTCCGGAAGAGCAAGGCTTCGACTCGGCAGTACTCGCCGAAGTCATCGAGCAAATTGGCATCGCGGTCGATCGGGGATTGTTGACGCTCGATCAACGCCTGCTCGCCTCGTTTCCGGATCTCGCGCCCGCTCCGACATTGGACGGAAAGCCCGACATCGACCTTTCGCATCTCTTGACCATGGCCTCCGGCCTCGACCGCGGCCGGAGCCCAGGAGAGCCCGAGCTCTTCGAGATGGTTGGAAGCGATCACTACGTCCGCTACGCATTGGAGCTTCCAATGGCGGTCGCACCGGGCACCGAATGGGCGTACTGCAGCCCCGGATCGCATCTGATGTCCGCCATGATCGCCAACGCCGCCGAAACGAGCACGCTCGAGTTTGCCGAGGAGACCCTGTTCGGTCCCTTGGGAATCACGGACGTAACCTGGCCGGCCGATCCACAGGGTGTGAACTACGGTTGGGGAGACCTACAGCTTCATCCGCGCGACATGGCGAAAATCGGCGAACTTTTCTTGAATGACGGCGCGTGGAACGGCTCACAAATCGTTGCGAAAGGCTGGGTCGGACAGGCATCGCAGTCCCTCGTGCTCACCGATGATGGTGGAACGGGCTACGGCTATCAAAGGCCACCCCGGTCCCGGGCATTGCAATTGGCGTCCTCGGGCAATGGACGGAACCCACCGTGTTCTCGATGCAATACGACGAGGCGAGCGGCCCGAACCATCTTCGAATCCGCGGCGATTTCGGAGCTGGTGCCGAACGCGTCGAGCTGCAGTTCACAGATCCGGGTGAGTACTTCCTTCCGCAGACCGTTCGGGGCTCGTCGGTCGCCGGCTGCAATTGAAGCATCCGGATTCACTCGGGAATTACGAATTGCAGATATTTACGTTGACGATACGAACGGTCGTACTATTATCAAATCATGGGCAAAGGAGAAGAGACCAAGGCCGCCATCGTCGAGGAAGCACTCGAGCTGGTGAGCACCGTCGGCCTCGAGAAGCTCACGATCGGCGCTCTCGCCGGCGCGACCGGGATGTCGAAGAGCGGCCTCTTCGCCCACTTCCGCTCCAAAGAACAGCTCCAGCTGCAGGTTCTCGAAGAGGCGCGCCAAAGGTTCGTCGACATCGTGATCGCGCCGGCGCTCAAGAAGCCGCGCGGCGAGGCCCGCATTCGAGCGATCTTCGAATCCACCTTCAAGCAGTGGGAGGAAGACCTCCCCGGCGGATGCATATTTTACGCGGTTTCTGCCGAGTTAGACGACCAGCCGGGGCCTGCTCGCGACTTCCTGATCGCCATCCAGCGCGACTACGGGGAGACGTTGAAGCGCGCCGCAGAGATCGCGGTCGAAGAGGGTGAGTTCCGCAGCGATTTGGATCTCGACCAGTTCGTGTTCGAGATGGGCTCGATCACCGCCGCCTACCATCATTTCGGGCGCCTGCTGGGCGATCCGAAGGCCGAGCAGCACGCCGTCAAGGCGTTCGACGCGCTGCTCGAGCGCTCGCACTGAGGAGTGACGCCATGACGACGCAATCCGTAGACCTTCTGATTCCCTCTCAAAAAAGCACGAACGTTCGATCTTATATGAATGGTCCGTTTTGGATGAGGAGCATATCCTCGACCGCGAGCCGCATTGCCCCCGGACTCACCTCGCTCGTCGCCGCACAGCTCTTCCGCCGCACGAGCCGCAAGCTGGCGCGGGCCGGCGAACGAGATGTTCTTCGCGGCGCGACCGAGACGACGGTGGCTGGAATGAAGACCTGGTCCTGGGGCGAGGGTCCGACAATCTTGCTGGTTCACGGATGGAACGGCCGCGCCACCCAGCTTGGAGGCTTCGTTTCGCCCCTGGTCAGCCGCGGGTATCGCGTGGTCGCCTTCGATGCTGTCGGCCACGGGGAGTCCCCTGGCGATTTCCTGTCGCTCCCCGAGCTCGCCTCCTGCATTCGCGAGGTCGCAGCAGACCTCGGTGATGTCTACGGAGTGCTCGCACACTCCCTCGGAGGAGCGGCGACGACCCTGGCCTTGTCGCAAGGCCTGCAGGTCGAACGCGCGGTGTTCATTTCGCCGCCTTCGGACCCGAGGGAGTTCTTGCGGATCTTCAGCGGCGCGATCGGAATCAGCGACGAGGTGCGTGCACGCGTACAGGCTCGGGTCGAGCGCAGGCTCGGCGTGACGATGAAGAGCATGCAGGCGACCGTCCACGCGCCATCGATGCGGGTCCCGCTTCTGGTGATCCACGACCAAGACGACAAGGAAGTTCCCGTGCAGGTCGGCCGAAGCGTCGCTGAGGCTTGGCCAGGCGCCGAATTGATCGTCAGCAGAGGCCTCGGGCACCAGCGAATTCTTCGCGACGAGGCCGTCAGGAACGTAGCCGTGAGCTTCATCGATGCAGCAGAGCGTCGGAAGCGGGCGGCGTGAGACAAGAAAGGTAGATGATCATGAATACTGAAACCAGAGACCGAGAGTTCGCGGCTGCAGTTGACGAAATCGCAGCCGGCATCCGTTGGCCTGACCCGTCCTTCGCCCTCAATCCTTGGGAGACGGCAGTGGGCATGGTGATCGCGTTCTACGAAGCCGTGACGACCCCGAATCGCGTCATCGTTCGGTTCGCGCTCAACGGACTCGCCCTTTGACGGGTGGGAGATTTGCGACAGGGGTTCTCAGCGGGCCGGGCCAATGCAGACCGACACCATGGAGGTCTCGTTGGTCCCGGCTTCCGTCACCGCCTCGCAGAGATAGTCGGTTCGGCAATCCGAGGCGTCCCTGCAGTTGACGAGGCAAACCCAGCCCGAAGCGAGCGCCCCGCACGCTGAGCCCTGCGGGCAGTTGCCGGTGTTGCCGCAGGAGACGGTGCACGTGCCGCCAGGAAAACGGAATCCATCTTCACAGAGGCCTTGTTCGCACTCCGAGTTGTTCATGCAGGTCCCGCCAACCAGGGCGCTCTCGTTCCCGGCGGTACCGGGCGGGCGATCGTCCCCGCATCCGAGCCAAAGAACCGTCGAGAGGAGCGCCAAGACCAAGAAAACGGGCTTCATCGCGTAGGACCATAGATCAAGGCCGCCACCCGAACCAGTGGCTCGGCAGCAGACTGTGTAACATTCCTGTCACCTTTTGGAAGCTTGCCCACGTCTACACAGGGCTCGTTGGCATCACGTCGCAAGCCCGGACCGGCCAGCGTTCAGCCATCACCGCGGCCCCGTTCGAATGCAGCGATCGCCTCACGCAAAGCGACCGGCACGATGACCTTCTCTCGGCTGCTCGGTTCGACGCAGACGCTCGTGACGCTTGCCTTCGCAAGGGTCTCACCTCGGTCGTTGCGAATCACGAACGAGCTGGTGAAGCTCGATGTCCCGAATCTCGAGATGCTGGTCTCGACGTGTACGTCCTCTTCGAATCTAGCGCTTCCGAGGTAGTCGCAATTCGCATTTACGTAGAACATGTCAGTGCCGCTCTGAACCATGTCTTGCCACGGAAACCCGGCCGCGCGCATGTACGCGCCGAGAGCTTCATCACAGAAGACGAAATAGTTTCCGAAGTAGACGTGGCCCTGCATGTC
>JABDJF010000201.1 GCA_013002645.1 Myxococcales bacterium | reverse complement strand
CTCTACGGGGTGCCAGCGCCAGTGCCAGTGCCAGCGCCAGCGGCAGGGACAGCGGAGCCCCGTGGACGGCGCGGAGCGACGTCTCTTCGGGGTGTCAGTGTCAGTGTCACCCCGTAAAGTCGATGCTGCGCATCGCCCACGGGGCAAGGTGCCAGCGAAGCCCCGTGGCGACGGAGTCGCTCTACGGGGTGTCAGCGCCGGTGTCAGTGCCGGCGACCTGCTGACATGCGTGCTGGGTCGTGCTAGGCCGGGGCTCGCAGGCGCCGTCGATGAAGACCGCCACGCCGGTAACCCCCGGAGGGTATGCATGCTCGACGTCAATCTATACTTCGACGGCAAGGTCAACTCGGTCGGCTTTCAAACAGCAGCGCGCCGAGCCACCGTGGGCGTGATGCCGTCGGGGAGCTACGAGCGCGATACGGGCTACCTCTGCGCCCGCGGGTAGGGACGCGTCCTAGTGCGACTCCTTTTCGTCTCCCATTCGTTTCCCCCTTCCGACGCTCCGTTGAGCAACATGGGGGGGATGCAGCGCGTGGCGACGGAGCTTCACAGCGAGCTCGAGAAGCGCGACGACGTGACGATGCGAACCTTAGCCCTTCGCTCGAGTTGGAAGTGGGTGCACGTCAAGGCGGTGCCGTTCTTGGCCTCGCTTGCGGTTCGCCTCGGGCGAGAGGCCGCCGCGCACCGGGCCGATATGGTCGTCTTCACCAGCATGACGACCGCGCTTCCGCTTCTGATCGCCGGTCCGGGACTCAAGAAAAAGGGCATCCGGCTGGCCGCGATCGCACACGGGCTGGATGTCACCGATCCAAACCCGGTCTATCAAAAAGCGGTGCGCCGTCTCTGCGGGTTGCTTGACGCCGCCATGCCGGTCAGCCGCGCCACCGGCGAAGAGCTCGTTGAGCGCGGGCTGCCGCGCGAACGCGTGCACGTCGTTCCCAATGCCGTAGACCTCGAGCGCTTCGAGGGCGTGGCGGCTTCCCGCGCGGAGCCGGCCAAGCTGGAAATTGCCAGTGCACCGACACTCCCCGCCGACGCGTTCCTCCTGGTCACGGTCGGACGCCAAGTCCGCCGCAAGGGGTTTGCCTGGTTCATCGAAGCCGTCATGCCGAAGCTGCCAGATCGCGTCGTGTTCTGGCTCGCCGGCGATGGACCGGAACGGCAAAACATCGAAGCGACGATCGAACGTGCCGGGCTTCAACGACGTGTCCGCTGCCTGGGCAAGATCTCCGAAGCCGAGCTCGTCGAGCTCTATCGGAGGGCTCAGCTCTTCGTCATGCCGAACATCATCGTCCCCGGCGACATGGAGGGCTTCGGTATCGTGATGCTCGAAGCGGGCGCGTGCGGCCTTCCCACCCTCGCAGCGGACCTCGAAGGGATCCGAGACGTGATCGATGAAGGCGTCAACGGTTGGTTTGCACCGACTGGGGACGCGGGCGCGTTCGCGAGCCGGATACTGGCCCTAGTGGGCGATCCCGAAGGGCTCCGCGTGAACAGCGAACGCACGGCCGAGTACGTCACCAGCACATTCCCTTGGGAGCGCACCGCGGAACGCTATCTAGAGGTTCTCCGGAGCCTCTAGCGCGGGCACTGACCGATTGACACCACCCTGTCCGGGTGCTGATCTGCGACCCATGAAGCTTCGCAGTGACGGTTTCAACGACGGGGACTTCCTACCCAGCGAGTACGCGTTCGGAAAGAGAAGCGCCGAGGGGCAGATCGATCTTTCAGACAATCGAAACCCTCACTTGGCTTGGTCGGGCCTGCCCCCAGGCACGCGATCGATTGCCATCCTATGTATCGATGGCGATGTGCCGACCAAGCCCGACGATGTGAATCAGGTTGGCCGCGTCGTGCCCGCAGACCTGCCGCGCACCGACTTCAGTCACTGGGTTCTCGTCGACCTCGTTCCTGATGCCGCGGTCGCCTCGGGAGCCTTCTGCGACGGCATTACCGCAAAGGGAAAGGATGGGCCGAAGGGACCTCAGGGCAGTCGTCAGGGCATCAACGACTACACCAGCTGGTTCGCGTCCGATCCCGAGATGGCCGGCGACTATTACGGCTACGACGGCCCCTGTCCTCCGTTCAACGACAGCATCGTCCATCACTATCGATTCACGGCCTACGCACTCGACGTCGACCGTCTCGGCGTCGACGGGAAATTCACGGCTGGAGACGTGCTGGCTGCGATCGAGGGGCACGTGCTGGGCGAGGCGAGCATCGTCGCGAAGTACGCGATCAACGCCGATGCCAAAGAGCTGTAACGCCCGACGATGACCCGTCGGGAAAAAGCCGACCGCATTGGAGAGATCCTCGACAGGCTGTACCCCCAGCCTCCGATTCCGCTCGACCACCAGGATCCGTTTACGCTCCTCGTGTCGGTC
>JABDJF010000184.1 GCA_013002645.1 Myxococcales bacterium | reverse complement strand
GCGGCCACGGCCATGACAACGGCCTCCACGGCGACCAGAAGCCACGCACATCCAAGTTGAAAAGCCCGTCATGCAGGCTCGTGTTTTGCTACACGCGTGCGCGAGAGGTGGAAAGATCGCCGGGGGTCTGGAGGGTGCTCTCGCGGGTCGTCTGAAGTTTGCCGCTGTCTCGATCGGTGAAGATCATCGAAGGGCGGACACCTGGGGCGAAAGCTGATGGGGTAACCTCACTAGACGGAAACATCTGCACGAACTCAGGACGATCGGGGACCTTGTCCACTAGCTCCTTCTCTACGATCATCGAAGTGTACTGGCCGGCCCAGAGCTCGGGGGTGTTGGTGTTGAGGACGACTTCGAAGTCGTAGAGCTCCGCTTGCTTCTTGAGGCCGGGGATGCGGGACTCGGTTGGGGCCCAGCTATCGGCGCTCGTGCCGTTCTCGCTACAGCCGAACACGCCTTGCTCGCCGTGCACGAAGAGTGTCTGGTTGCCGGTGGTGTGACCGGGCGTTTGAAGGATCAAGCAGCCATCGCCTAGGGCCACATCGGTGTCGGTCAGAATCACTCTGTCTTCAGGGACACCCTGCTTGCCGTCGGCAACGAACCAGGAGCGTTGAAGCGGGTGCAGGTCGCCCCAGTCCTCCCACTCTTTTCTCGATGCGAGCAGATAGGCGTTCGGGAACCTCGGTGCGCGTGTTCCATCGCCGAGAAGCGGACGGACATCTTGTGTGTGGAAGTGATCGAATGCGATGATGTCGATGTCTTCCGGAGACAGGCCGAGTTTCCGGAGTTGTGCGTCGACTTGACCGTACTGCGTGGTGATGAACTTCGCCCCGCGCTCCCCGACTTTGTCGAGCATCTTCGCAAAGTATGGCGTGGCCCGGGAAGCTTCGTAGTCGGTCGGGTTGAACAGGATGTTCTTCAGCTCCCCGTCGGCCATGACCTGCACCAGCAGACATCGGTGAAACATCTGCACGTACGGCCACGGGAGTGGCACCGCGCGATTGAAGGCAAAGGTCGTCGGGTAGAGGAGCGTCGTCAGGTGCAGCGTCTTGACCGCCACAACTCGCGGGCTAGCGCGAAGCTCGTCTCCGAGGGCCCTGGCGCCCTTTCTGAGCGCCCTGAGCTGGGGGCCTGGGGAGCGAATCTCCCGGGCTTCATTGAGATTGGTGAGCTCGCGCACCCACGGAACTCGTCGATCGACCGGCTCGCCCATCTTCATGGCAGCCTCCTTTGGGGATGTAGGGTCGGATGAGCATAGCGCCCGGCGCTTTAGGCTCCAACCATTACTCGACGGGACCACGACGACCCGACCCCGGTTGGCGTTCAGACCGCTGATGACCACCGCCGTCAATTTCCGACGACATTCGTCGTGCAGCGACGACGCATGACGCGCGGCATTCCAAAAAGCCCGCAAGAACCGTATTTCTGATCGATCGGGAGTGGCGCGACCCGTTGGCACGATCCCTGCTCAATACCCGTGCACAACGGCAAGCCCACCAAGCCGAGGTCATCTCCGACGCTTGCGCGTGGCTGCCCAACTACGGGAGGCTACACATGCGCAGCTCATCATGGTTCATCGCAATCGCTCTGTCCGTTTCGGGCCTGGCGTGCGCAGGTTCTGGCGTTCAAACCGACACGACGCGTTTGTCGCGTCTTTCAGCGGCAGGCGGGCTTGGCGGCCTCTGGGTCGGTTCACAAGAAGCGCAGCCGGAAGGAGACATCCGGGTTGCATACGAAGGCGACGACGCCGCGAGCGACCTTTGGATGAAGAAAGTTCCTGAGTTGAATATCGAGAACGTGCGGGAGAAGCACACGCCTCGGCTCGATTGGGTCCTCAACCGAATGACATCCGACACCACGTCCACGTTCGTCGAAGCGAGTGACCCGACGAAGGCACGTCAGTGATGAGCACCGAGCAGGCCCAGGCGTCTTCGAGCTCAGAGGGCGTCTGGGCTTCTTGGTCAGCGTCAGATCGGCCAAGCGCAATTTTTAAATTCCGATGGGGCGCAGAGATCCGACCCAAGAGTACCTAGGCCCAACCGGAAGACACGTTGAGGCCTGTTTTCTGAGGTCAACATCGGTTCCCTCGTGAGCGCAGCCGATTGCTAAATGGTGGAATCCAGCTTGTTCGCGATCACGACGACGAGAGCCAGTACCGATAGGCCCACGACCTTCAGAAATCCTGGAATGAAGAAGAAGGTCAGGACGCCCAACACGAGGACGCTGGAACCGAGCTTGATCCGCCCATTCACGAGAGCGACGAGGCCCCCGGCAAGCAAGACGACGCTCGAGAGGAGTATGATTATCAGGAACACACGCCTCCAGGGAATTCGCGCGCGGCGCGTGATCGCGTCGCGAGGCTGTATCCTTGGGTTCCCATTGCCTCATCGTAGCAACGATCAATGTAACTTCGTTGCAGCGGAACGGAAGCAGACAACCGTTGACATGCACGCGTCGATCGCGAGCTTCGTGGTCAACCGGATTCGCCGCAAACATAGACGAAACAAAGGCCTTCTCGATGGGTTTCGCTGCCATCCTCTCGGTGACACTGATCCCGGCGTTGGAGGTACTGATGATTCGGGGGATCTCTCATTCCCCTGCTTTTCTCGCCCTGCCTTGGCGGCGCCAAAAAGGAGGGCGTTCGTACTCGCTATCTCCCGGCGGCGAATTGGCGCGGCAGCCGGCAGCTCAGGTAAGTTTGCGAGTCGAGCCGCGAATCGAGACATGGGGCCGGAGTAGCTTGGGGAATATGAAACGACTCGTAGCGACGAGAATGTGTCTGGTGGTCCTCGTTCTCGTCGCGTCGTGTGATTCGGTGCAACGTCGTGCGACGACGGTCGAATCGACGAGACGTCGCGTCGCGCAGTCCGATTCGTCCGAGCGGCTTTCGGCGAGCATGGTTCAGTTCTCCAACTCGGTGACCAGCACCTTGGAGGATGAAGCCGCGAGCAACACCTACAGCCACCAGAAGCTACTCGGCGCGAGAAAGCGGCTTGGCGAGCCACTCGTTCAGCTCGAGCCGACGGACACTGACGCTGTCTTCGCGTCGACCGACTGCTCGGGGTGGCTGAGCTTCGCCCTCAATACGGTCTCGCCCCTTCATGAAGCCGTCTTGCAATCGCAGCGTCGGCTGCCCGAATACAACCGCACCTATTCGGAAGACTTTGCCTTACGGGAGAGGTGGAGGCCCTGGTCCCGCGCGTTCGTGGTGACACAGTACCTGCGCGCTGAGTATGCGGAGACGACCGGCTTCGAGCCGGTGACGAACTTCGAGCAGCTACGGCCGGGCGACATCGGCGCGTACGCGATGGGACGCTACGCCAAGCCGTCCGATGAAAGCCGGCCCAAGCCCAAGGACACGGGGCATGTGTTCATCGTGGTGGGGTCGCCGACCGTGGTCGATCCCGAATCTGAAGGTTACGACGCCCGAGGAACGCTGTCGGCAAAGGCCGCAAGAGTCATCGCTGTGTCCGTCGTCGATTCGAGCGCGACCGTGCACTTCGATCCCGATTCGAGGAAGAGCGAGAAAGGGCGCTACACACCGCCTGACGTCGTTCCCCGCATTGGCGCGAAGCCCGGCGGGGTGGGCGCGGGGACGATCTGGTTCGCGGTGAGTGCGGAGGGTCGGGTCATCCAACGTCGGCTGGGAGCGAGCCAGAGATATCGCCCCGTGCTCGCGCGTGCTGCGCGTCTGCGCGGTCGCGTGTCACTGGACGACATGGTTCTCGACGACGGCGGAGCCCTGCTGGTGAAGGTCTTCGAGAACTCCCCGTCGGAGTTCGAAGGTCTCTCGTACGGAGACGCGCCGATCCATCTAAGCGGGGTGGGGGGGCTTCGTCTCGCGAGCGGAAGGCTCGTCCTGAATGGTGACAACGACTTTTCGGGAGGCGTGACCGTCGAATCGGGCGAGCTGATCGCAGGATCCTCCACCGCGCTCGGTTCTGGCGATGTGGCAATCCGCGGCGGGTCCGTGATCCTCCAAGAGCCAGCGATCGCGACCACGGCCTCGCTCAGCCTCGAGGAAGGCCTGCCCGATGGGGCGCTTCGCCTGGACTTCCGCGGTCGCGGAGTCGTGCGGTCTCTCCGCATCGGGAACGCCATGCACCGGTGCGGAACCTGGGGCGGGCCCGAGTCCGGGGCCATGTTCGTCGACCCCGTGTTCTCTGGGCGAGGCATCCTCGAGCTTAGCGGCAAGCCGATCGAGGCCTGTGCTTCGGCTTCGAAGATCTCCCAGGATCCCCTAGGGAGCCCTCAGCGCATGTAGTACTGTCGCGCGGACCATGGGCAATGGCGCACACGCTTTGATTCAGACTCTCGTCAACGCCGGCGTTGACACCTGTTTCACCAATCCCGGCACTTCGGAGATGCACTTCGTGGCCGCGCTCGACGGCGCGGACATGCGAGGGGTCCTGTGCCTGTTCGAGGGCGTGGCCTCTGGGGCGGCCGACGGATACGCGCGCATGGCGGGCAAGCCGGCCGCGACTCTGTTGCATCTCGGATGTGGACTCGGCAACGCGCTGGCAAACCTGCACAACGCGCGCAAGGCACGTGTGCCCATGGTCAACATCATCGGAGATCACGCGACCTATCACACCCAATACGACGCGCAGCTGCAGTCGGACATCGAGACGGTCGCGAAGAATGTTTCTACGTGGTTCAAGACCACGCCTGAAACGAGTCGACTTGCCGCCGATGCGGTCGAGGCCGTGGCGGTCGCCAAAGGCCCACCCTCGCAAATCGCCACGCTCATCTTGCCCGCAGATGTGTCTTGGAACGAGGGCGCCGAGCCCGCACCAGCGCAGGAGCCTGTGCAAGTGCCGCCGGCCTCGGACGCGACAGTGCAAGCGATCGCCGAGGTCATCAAGAAGTCACGTAAGAAGGTTGCGTTGCTGTTGGGCAATCGGGTGCTCCGCGAGGAGGGGCTGCGTGCGGCATCGCAGATCGCCGAGCACACGGGCGCCACGCTCTTCTGTGAAGTCTTTCCGACACGACTAGAGCGAGGCGAAGGGCTGCCTGCAGTCGAGCGCATTGCGTATCTCGCCGAGCTGGCTTCTGTACAGCTCAGCGGCTACGACCACTTGGTGCTGGTGGATGCCAAGGCGCCCGTGTCGTTCTTCGCGTACCCCGGCAAGAAGAGCTACTTGGTGCCGGACGATTGCACGGCGCACACATTGGCGGAGCCTCATGAAGATGCGCTGGCCTCGTTGCAGGCGCTCGTCGAGGCCGTCGGCGCCTTAGGCACCGCGCCCAAGCTGCAGGGAGCCGGGCGTCCGAACTTGCCGAAAGGCAAACTCAACGCGGCCAAGGCGTGTCAGGCGATTGGTGCCTTGTTGCCTGCAAACGCGATCATCTCCGACGAATCGCAAACCTCCGGCATCAAGCTGCCGGTGTCCACTGCCGGGGCGCCTAGGCATGACGTGCTGACCTTGACCGGCGGCGCGATCGGACAAGGCCTGCCCGTAGCCTTGGGAGCAGCGGTGGCCTCGCCAGACCGCCCCGTGCTGGCGCTCGTCGGCGACGGCTCCGCCATGTACACGATTCAGGCGCTATGGACGATCGCGGCCGAGGGTCTCAATGTGACCACCGTCATCTTCAACAACCGCTCGTACGGAATTCTCAACATCGAGCTCGAGCGGGTAGGGGCAGAGAAGATCGGCCCGGAGGCCAAGGCGCAGTTGGACCTGTCGGAACCCGCGCTCGACTTCGTGTCGATGGCCCAAGGCATGGGCGTACCGGCACGACGGGCCGCAAAGGCCGAGGACTTCGCCGCAGCCCTAAAGGACGCGTTCGAGACGCGTGGCCCGTTCTTGATCGAGGCGGTTGTGCCGAGCGAGTACGAAGGCCTGAAACTCAAAGCGCTGCCGCACATGCTGAGCGCGCTCGGCAGCGTCCCAGCACCCGTCGCAAAGGCGATCAAGAAAAAGATTGCACCCTGAGCGACGAGCCTATCTGCTGCCCCTCGCTGGAGACCAGGCGGTCTACGGTCATCGTTTCGTCGCGCTCGGTAGCTAGCGATTGCGCCGGACGATCGCCCTAAGGTCTTTGTCCAGGATCTGCGCAGCCTCTGCGCCGGTGAGCTTGCCTTTCAGCGTTTGGTTGAACGCGCGGGCGATTTTGGCCGAGATCTCGCTGTAGAACGGGGATATCGGGCGGGCGTGCAACTGGGAGGTGAGGACCTGCTTGCCGAGACCAATCACCGGGACCTCCTTGACCAGATTTGGATCGTCGTAGAGCTCTCGGAGAATCGGCAGCAATCCGGCCTCCCGGGCCTGGCGTTTCTGCTGAGCCGGGGCGGTGAGATAGCGGATGAGCTTCCACGCAGCGTCTCGTTCAGACTTGCTCGAGCTGGCGTTGATCATCAGGTTCCAGCCACCGAGACAACTCGCGCTGCGACCACCCGCCGCCGCCGCCGGCAGGGGCGCCACCCCAAACTGGTCGGCTGTGAAGCCCGCACGCCGCAAGACGCCGTAGACGTAAGGCCAGCTCCGGAGGAAGATGGCATCTCCGGCGACGAAGGCTTCGAGGGCCTCTCGTTCCCGGAAGCTCGCAACCGCCGCTGGCGAGACTTTTTCGGCTACGAGCTTGCGTGCGATGTCGAGCCCCCTCGCCGCCGCCTCGCTGCCGACCAGAACCGAATCCGTCTCGGTCACTCCGGGCAGCACGGCCCCGGTGACCGTGAGCCGGCCCGTCATCAAGTCTCCGCCGGCACTCCAGATGAACTCGGCAGCGTTGACCGCGCCGCCTTCGTACTCGGCGCCCTGGAATACGAAACCGTAGCGGGTGCCCGTATCCTTCATGACCTTGCCCGCCATGCGAGCGAGCTCTTCCCATGTCTTTGGTGGGGCGGCGAAGCCGCTCTGGGCGAGCTTGTCCTTTCGGTAGAACAGCAAACCGGCGTCCGTGTACCAGGGGACTCCCCGAATGCGAAGACGATAGGTCGCGGACCCGAGGGCCGGCGCGAGAAAGGAATCACGGTCGTAGGCATCATAGAAGCGCCGGCTCAGGTCCTCGACCCAACGCTTCTTTGCGAACTCGGCCGTCCAAATGACGTCGCTCGCGATCAGGTCGACCCCACCGGACCCGGACGAGAGCTCCTTTACGAGCTGCCGCCGGTGGGCGTCGCTCTCCGGACCCATCTCGCGCCATGTCACGTGGATCGCTCCACGGTTGGACTCGTTAAAAGCGTCGACGAGGCGTTGTACAGTGCCGGTGTCGTCCGAACCCGACGCGAATACGATCTCTGTCGCGCCGCCTTCGGCCTGGAGCGAAGCGACGAGCATCGAAGTCGTCGCGAAGGCGAGCACGGCAACGAGCCAGACGGCTGGCGACGCAGCCCTCGGCGCACCACCGGAAGGTCTCATCGTTCGTTCCTCTCTTGCGGCCATTTTGGTGAATCCGGTGAAGGCCGGACGGGCCCATTCAGTCGATATCCTACAATCATATTCGGAACAAACCCACGGACCGGTCCCGCGCTGCGTCGGAGTGTGTCCGGTTCAATGTCGGTTGCGTCTGTCTGTCTCCGCCGAATGGGTGATCACCAAGAAAAAAGGTGAAGCAATCGGCTGTTCGTTCGTCTATGTCGCGCACGAGGAACCCCCTGTGTTTTGAAGGCTTTCTGCGCGCGACGATTCTCGGTGGCCTCGCGCCGCGTCATAGGAGTCGGCTCTCTGAGCCCGCCCCCTGTTCAAAGGAGAAGACCATGTGTACAAGGTCAACGGGATTGGGGGGTTAGAGGACGCTGGAGTCCGCGCGTAGACGGCCACCCACAGATGAACGTCGAGAAGAGCGTTCGAAAGGAGACGGAATGTCATGGAGGAATTGACCAATAGACTCACCGAGGTCCTCGGTCCGGCCGGATCTAGCGCCCTAGGCCATGCGTTGCTGGGGCTCGCGATACTCATCGTCGGTCTCTTCGTCGTCAGGCTCGTCTCGGACCTGTTGAAGAGGCTGCTCACGCGGATTCCTGCGCTGCACCGCACGCGCGACGACGGTAGCGTCACCGATTTCGTTTCGCCAACCGTCTCGTTGGTGAAAGCAGTGCTCACGATCTTCGTCCTGATCGCGGTGCTCGAGCACTTCGGGCTGACCAACGTTCTCGATCCGCTGAAGTCGATGGCAAGCAAGTTCGCGGCCGCGGTGCCCAACATCATCGGTGCGGGAGTCATCACCTACGCGGGCTGGATCATCGCCAAAGTCCTGGCGCAGTTGGCAGGCGTTGCGTTGGAGAAAGTGGACGAACGTGTGGCGGAGCGCACAGGGAACGAAGAGATCAGCATCGCCAAGTTCGGTCGAGCCCTGGTATTCGCCGTGGTCCTGCTGCCGGTCATCGTCTCTGCGCTCGGGGTGCTGGACATCCCCGCGATTTCGGTCCCCGCGTCAAACATGATTGAAAAGCTCATGGCCGCCGTCCCGAACATCGTGGGCGCCGCCATCATCCTCCTAGTGGTCTACGTGGCGGCCAAGTTCGTGGTTTTCGTCCTCAATGGCCTCTTGGAAGGCATGAAGTTCGATGCGCTACCCGAGAAGATCGGCATCGACGGCCTGTTCACCGAGTCGTTTACTCCGACGCGGCTCGTCGACATGGCCATCATGTTCTTCTCCATGTTGGCAGCCGCGGTCGCAGCCGTGAACGTGTTGCAGATCGATGTGATCTCGGATGTGTTCACCTCGGTGCTGGAGTTCGGCGCCGGCTTGCTCATTGGCGGTCTCATCCTGATCATCGGCAACTTCCTCGGCACCTTGGCCTACGAGAAGCTGACCAAACACGGAAGCCCCGGGCTCGCCAACATCGCCCGAATTGCAATCCTCGGCTTGGTTCTCGCGATGGGCCTCAAGGCCATGGGGCTCGCGGACAACATCGTCAGCATGGCGTTTGGTTTCACCCTGGGCAGCGTCGCAGTTGCCGCCGCGCTCGCGTTTGGGCTCGGTGGTCGTGATGCAGCAAAGTCGATCGCCGACGACTGGGTTCGCAAAATGAAGGAGCGCTAGTCGCGAATGACGTCGCAGCTACCCTGCCGCCCCCGGTAGGAACGCGCCGAACTCGATGGCTTTGCGGACGTCTCCGGCGACGCGGAGCTTGCCTTGGACGAACGCGGTCTGTGGGTCGAGCTTGCCTCGCGTGATGAGCGCCAGGTGTTCGTCGCGAATGGTGAGCGTGGCGTCGGGTTGTTCGGCTGTGCCCTCGGTGACCGACCGCTTCGGAATATCGACGATCCAAGCCTGCTCATTGTCCCCCGTGACCTGAAATTGCAGGGTGCCACCGGCCTCTGAGTCGGCGGTGGCTTTCTGAAGTGCCGCACCCATCTGTGCGAAGAAGAGGGCGGTTTCCTCAGGGTTGACCTTGAGTTGCGGTTTTTCGGGCTGCGGGTGCCGAGCCTGGTGCGCAAGAACCGCGGCCTCGAGCTCGTTGGCGGCTTCTCTCAGGTAGCGCGCAAAAGTGTCGATGTCCGGCATCACGTCTGGGCACGAGGTCGGGCTGATCGAGAGCAAACCATTGTAGCTGAAGACAGTGATGAGCAGGCTCATGCCATCCATGACCGGCGCCATCCCCATGGTGGCCAGGAGGCGATGGCCGGCCACATACATCTCGCGCTGCGGTCCGGGGACATTGGTGATGACGAGGTTGAACGGCGGCTTGTGACGTTCGGCGACGCGAAACCGCGAATAGAGTCGTGATGCCTGCCCGGCAAGACCGAACGGGACGAACTCGAAGACGTCGGCCATCGTATCGGCTCCGACGGCGTTTTGGTACGCTTTGCCGCCCTTGGTATATCGCTTGATCGATTGAAGACGTTCGACTGGGTCGGCGATGTTCGTTGCGAGCTGCACCGACATCCCCGACACCTGGTTGCCCATGTCACCGTGCTGGTCCTTGCTGCGCGTGGAGATGGGGACGAACGCGACCAAGGGGTCCGCCGGGAGAGCGCCCTTGTCCATCAAGTAACGACGAAGCGCCCCGGCGCAGATCGCGAGCACCACGTCGTTCAGCGTGCACCCCATCGTTTGCTTGATCGCGCGAACCCGATCGAACTCGAGGAGCGCCGTGTTCCAGCAGCGTTCGTCCGAGACGACCCGGTTGAGCGGAGTCGCGGGCGCAGAAAACGGTGCAGGAGGCACTTCGAGCCCTTTGATACGGGCCTCCTTGCCCGCTCGGAGCACGTTGCCGAGGTCTCGCACGAGAGCCGGGAGGCGGGCGGGTTTGCCGGCGATCTTCGTGGCAACGCGACGCAAGACCTGAAGCTCGTTGGGCACGGGAGGAACCACGCGCGGGGCCGGAGGGTCGACCCTGCGCGGTTCCTTGGTGATGTCGAGCAAGATGCTCATCATGTCGGCGCCCGAGACGCCATCGATCGCCGCATGGTGGACGCGGCTGATGAGCGCAACGGAACCGGGGGGCGTCTGCGGAACTTTGTCGAGCCCCTCGACGAACACCATGTCCCAGAGCGGACGCCGACGGTCGAGAGGCAGACCGAACGTGCGACTCGCGAGCTTTCGAAGCGCGCGCCAATCACCGGGCTTCGGGAGCGCGATGTGCTGCAGGTGGCGATCGAGATTGAAGTCGGGGTCCTCGACCCAGTACGGCTTGCCGAGCCCGAGTGGGACCATCACCAGCCGCTGCATCATGCGCGGCACGAGGTGGATTCGGGACTTGATCATCGCGCGGAAGTCTTCGAACTCGATGGTGCCGTCGAAGGTCAACACGCTGCCGACATGCATCGGCGTGCGCGGGTCCTCCATGTATAAGAACGAGGCATCCATGCCGGAAAGGGGTTGCATCAGGATCTCCGAAAAAAGGGTGTGGGGAACGCCAACGTACACCGGGCGTGATAGGCGGCCAAGAGCGTTTGCGGCGTCAGCGTCCGAGAGAATCTGTTTCCCGTCGTATTCAGGGACAAGTATGCTTGCGTCGATGGCTCTCTTGGTCGCAGGCGTCTTGGTTTTCATTGGGGCTCACCTTCTTCCGTCGTTCTCGACGGTCCGAAGCGGGCTCCGGGAGCGGCTGGGCGCGGGGCCTTACATGGGTCTCTTCTCGCTCGTCGCGCTCACCGGCCTAATCCTGGTAATCGTCGGAATGGGCCAAGCGCTCTTTGAAGGTCGCACCTCGGTGGCAGGATCTCTTGTTGGTAACGGCCGGGGCCGTGGTCTACGTCGGCATCCTGCACGGGCATGGTTGGCTATTCGGCATGCCCGTGGCGTTCGGCGGCTGAGGGCCTTAGGG
>JABDJF010000179.1 GCA_013002645.1 Myxococcales bacterium | reverse complement strand
GCTCGAGGATGGCACCTATGCGCCGGTGGACCCGGAGAAGGTAGGCGACGTGCTCACGCGGATGGCCGAGATCTATGCCACCGCCGGGATGAGAGACAAGCTGCCGCTTTCACAGGCGGGCCGCGTCCAGGACCTCTTGAAGATGGTCCAGAACGCCAAGGTGTCCGCTTCGGCCGAGACGCTGTTCTCGAAGATCGAAGACATCGACGAGATTCCGAGCGTCCCGAAGCCACGAACACTCAAGGCCGACCTTCGTCCGTATCAAAAAGATGGCTTCTCCTGGCTCGTCTTTCTTCACGAGCTCAACAGCGGCGGCATCCTGGCCGACGACATGGGTCTTGGGAAGACGATTCAGACGATCGCGCTCTTGCTCTGGGCAAAGAGCAAGTACAAGCGGAAGCTCAACCTGGTGGTTGCGCCGACCTCGGTCGTGCCGAACTGGGACCGCGAGATCCGCAAGTTCGCGCCAGGGCTCAAGACGGTGGTGTGGCAGGGGCCGAACCGAAGTCAGCGCGCGCCCGACCTCGAGAAGGCCGACGTGATGATCACCAGCTACGCCTTGCTTCGGCGGGACGAGGAGCTGCTGCAGGCGCTCGACCTTCGCTACGTGATTTTGGACGAGGCGCAGCACATCAAGAACCCGATGAGCCAGACCGCGCGTTCGGCCAAGAAGCTGAGCAGTGAGCGGCGGCTGGCGCTGACTGGCACACCGATTGAAAACCGCCTCAGCGAGCTCTGGAGCATTTTCGACTTCGTCTCGCCGGGGCTTCTCGGGCAGCTCAAAACGTTTGAAGAACGCATCGCGAGGCCGATCGACCGCGGCGACATGGAAACCGCGCAGCGTTTGCGGGCGACGATTAAGCCATTCGTCATGCGGCGCTTGAAGAGCGACGTCGCGGCAGACCTGCCCGACAAGATCGAGCAAGAGATGATCGTGCCGCTGGCCGAAGAGCAGGCCAAGCTCTACAAGCAAGTCCTCGGGCAGGTGCGAAAGAGCATCCTCAGCGAGGTCGAGAAGAAGGGCGTCAGCAAGGCGCAGATTCAAATTCTGGCGGCGCTCACCCGCTTGCGACAGGTTGCCTGCGACCCGAGGCTCATGAAGCTCCCGGACACGGACTTCGACGCGGATGACAGCGGCAAGCTCGGCGCGCTTCGTGAGATCGTCGACGAAGCCGTCAGCGGCGGTCACCGCGTTCTGGTCTTCAGCCAGTTCGTCCAGATGCTCAATCACATCCGCACAGCGCTCGATACCGACGGCGTTCAATACGAGTACCTGGACGGCTCGACCAAAGACCGCCTCGAAAAGGTCGACCGCCTCAACGAGGACACCAGCGTTCCGGTGTTCCTGATCTCGCTCAAGGCAGGCGGCACCGGCCTGAACCTCACCGGCGCGGACACCGTCGTTCACTTCGACCCTTGGTGGAACCCCGCCGTCGAAGACCAGGCTACCGACCGCGCGCACCGCATCGGCCAGACCAAGAACGTCAACGTCTACAAGCTCATCGCCGCCGGCACCGTCGAAGAAAAGATCCTCGAGCTCTCCGCCAAAAAGCGCGACCTCGTCAGCAACGTCCTCTCCACCGAAGGCAGCCCCCTCAAGGGCCTAACCAAAGCCGACGTAGAAAACCTCTTCAGCGAATAGGGGACACGCTCCCCCCTCGCAAACCCTGTGTTTTCGACCACTTAAGAGGCACACCGCGAAAACCGGTTGCTGCTTGGGTTTTCGCGGTGTGGTACTCAACTAGTTGAAATCACGCGTTTATTTGGGGGCTAGCGTGTCCCCTTTTGGCTTCTAGTTGCAGTCGTTGTTTGGGATTCCGGAGCAGGTCGCGAAGTCCGGGATGCACCCGTTGTCGCAGCGGCATGCGATGCACGCTGGAGCGCTCGTGTCGGCGACGCAAAGGTTCGTGCAGAAGGCTACATCGCAGGCGACCCTGCCTCCCGTGCAGGCGACGCACGCGTTCGACAGCCCCGGGGCCGACGCCGCGGCAGTGGCGTCTTGCGTGCATTCGGCGACACAGTCGGCCAGCGCGTTGATGGTCTCTGCGGGGCAGTTTGGGAAGCAACTGAGGACGCCGCCCGCTTCGCTGCCGCAGCCGGCAAGCACGGGATCGGACTGCACGGTTCCGAAGATGCAATCACTTCCAATCGCCGCGGCGGCATCCGTGCCTGAGAACATCATCCCGCTATCGTCGGTGTAGACG
>JABDJF010000035.1 GCA_013002645.1 Myxococcales bacterium | reverse complement strand
GCGTAGGAAAGTGCGGTTTTGGGGCCGAGGCGGTAGTGCAAGCGATCGGTCAGGGTCTGCTCGCCGAGCGGTGTCGCAATCACGAAATGCCCGTCGATCATCATGGCGTTTCGGAGCGGCAGGATGTTTTCGTGTTCCAGGCGCGCAGTCAGACGAACCTCGCGGTGGATGGCGTTCAGCGATTCCTTGTCGAGCTGATCGAGGTTTGGCACTTTGAGCGCAATGGGGATGCCTTCAATCGTGTCGTACGCCTCGTAGACCGTCGCAAAGGCACCGGCGCCGATTCGGCGTCGAATCCGGTACTTGCCGAGCACCTGTCGCGCCTTGAGCGGCTGAGTTGGAACGGCGGTGTTCTTGCCGTGAAGAACGTGTGGTTTCATGGGCGAAGGCTCAGAATGTCTTACGGATCGCCTTCAAGAGTGCAACCCCCTCGGGCCCCATCTCTTTCGCGATTCGGTCCGGGACGCCCTTCTGCATTGCCTTGAAGGCAGCTAGCTCTTCCTGCGTGGGCTCGTAGATTTCGTACCCGTATCGCTCGAGGTTCTTGAGCAAGACCGGCTCGATCTTTCTCACCTGACCTCGCCCCCACACGGTGAGGTCGTGAGGCAGGGTGGTGAGGACGCTCTGAATGTCTTTGGGAAGGGTGTCAAACCACTTCTTGGAGTAAACGAGCAGCGCGGGCTGGTAGCAATGGCGGCTGAGAAAGATGTGGCGCTCGCCTTCTTTGAGCCCCTGGTACCAACTCGCCGCCATGGCGAAGAGCGGCGTGTTGTCGAAACCGTCGACGACGCCGGTCTGCACACTCATCAGCGTGTTTCCGTTGTCGATGGGGACCGGAGTCGCGCCAAAGGCCTCGTAGGTCTCGACGTGCACCATCGACTCTTGCGAACGGAACCGAATCCCCGCCATGTCGCTTGGTTTGCGGATCTTCTGGTTGCTGAAATAGGAACGGTATCCGTTCTCCGCCCAAATCCCGAAGATCAGCCCTCGCTTCGCTAGTACCTTCTTGACCTGCTCGGTAACCGCAGGAGTGTCGAGCGCCTTATCCGCGAGCGCAAAGGTCTCGAAGACATACGGCGCCTCGATGACGTTGACCTCTCGAACGATCGAGCTCATGCCGCCGACGGAGCCGGCAAATGCTTGCATGCTCCCCATCTGAACCCTGCGCGTCATCGACCGCTCGTTCCCGCGCCCGAGCCGAAGCTTCACCTTCAACCGACCGTTCGTCTTTTCTTGGACCTCGGCCTTGAACCGTTGGAGCTGTTGAGCCCAGGGGCTTCCTTTGGGGGCCACGGTGCCGACTTCCATGATGAACTCGGGGTCTTCCGCGGTGGCTGGGCCGACGATGGCCAGGCAAACGGCAAACAGCGCTGCGAGAAAGGGGATCGGTTTTCGCATGAGGGACTCTCTAGTCAGTTTCGGAGGGAAAATAAGGCTCGAGCTCCGAGTTCGGCTCGGTGATCGATGACCCTAACCCAATTCTGAGCCCGCGTCTTGCGCTAGAAATGCTCGGATTTGACCCCAGCGGCGTCTAGCGCAGAATCCCAGAATGGCATTCTCGACGACCGCGACGCTGGGCCTGACGTTCATTCTTCTCGTCGCCGCCGCCCCGGCGGCCGCCGACAGCGCTAGCGAGGCGCAATTGGCAGCCGACGTCCAAGGTGCGCTCGAAAGATTCCACGACAAAGACAGCACGTTCAAGGCCGGCCTCGAAAAGCTCGTCGGCTATGCGATCTTCCCTGAGGTCGCCAAAGGCGGGTTCGTTGTGGGAGGCGCAGGCGGCCGCGGCGAGGTGTATGAGCGGAACAAGCTCATCGGACACGCGCAGCTCTCCCAAGGAACCATAGGCGCGCAGATCGGCGGCCAGAAATTCGCCGAAATTATCATGTTCAAGACGAAGGCCGCGCTCAAGCGCTTCAAGAAGAACAGGCTGGAGCTGAGCGCCCAGGCCACCGCCAACGTCGCGGACCAGGGGGCAGCAGCCAAAGCGAAATACGCCGACGGCATAGCGGTTTTCATCCTTCCGACGGCCGGCCTGATGGCGGAGGCGAGCATTGGAGGCCAAAAGCTCAAATTTGTGCCTCTGAAGGAGTGACTCTGATGGATG
>JABDJF010000024.1 GCA_013002645.1 Myxococcales bacterium | reverse complement strand
GAACGATGCCCGGCTCCCCCGCTAAAGGCGGCTCTCGGAGTCGAAACCGAAGCTCGGGGGACCGTCGCTTGGTGCGCTAGTTGAGCGTGCAGGTTGGGTTGACGCAGTAGCTGGTGCCGTCTTCGTTTTCGTCGAAGCAGGCGAAACCGCCTGGGCACTGCACGTTGCTTTCGCAGGTCAGCTGGCAGGTGTTTGTCTCGGTGACACAGACGAGCTCGAGGTTGTCGCGGTCGTAGCGTTCCTCGAGGATGCGCGTCTCACAGCAGTTCGTCGGGTCGGCCTCGCACGCGGCCGTAGTGACCGCTTCCCCTTCGAGACAGTTGTCTGGGTTCGGATCGCAGAGCGCGTCGCTGGTGCAGGGCCAGCCGATGTCGACATCCTGTGGCGGCGCGGTCTGCAAGCATTCGAAGCGAACGCGAGCGCCTGTGAGCGGCTCGGCGCCTACGGTGAAGCTCACGCGCTGCTGCTCGGGGTTGAACGAGCAAGCCCCGGCCGTCTCTGGCGTGAAGTCATCGTAGAACCAGCCGAGGCCCTGCGGTACGCCAGCCGAGGGATCGCTCGGAAGCTGCGTGACCCGGCAAACCTCGCGTCCATCTTCGGTGGTGACGGCGACTTCCTCGCGTCCACGGCCCGCGGTTGCGCAGGTTCCGCCCTCGGGCTGCACCTCGCGCACCTCACAGCCGACGAGGTTCTGCGCGTTGCGGTTGAGTGGCCGCGGCAGACAAAGCTGGCGAAGGGCGGCCGCGATGCGGTCGACGATCGCGTTGAGCGCAGGTGCATAGTCATCGGCGCAAATCGACTCGACGACGGTGCCGACGCCGGTGCCGGAGTTCGCTAGGCCCTGCATCGTCTCGACGATGCGGCGGGCGGGGAAGGCGACGCCCGCGGTTCCGGCGTCGCAAGCCGGTGTGAGCTGTTGGGTCTGCTCATCGTCTTCATCGGGATTCGGTACTTCTTTCATCGCCGGCGTCTGCTCTTCGTTGAGAATGCAGGCGTACCGATCTGCTGCGGTGTTCGCTGCGGCGCAGTCCAGATCTTGCTCCTCCGGAATTCCGGCAATCGCTGCAAATACGACCTGACTCGGGTCGCCCTTCAGGTTCGCGATCCCATCGATGTAGCGCTGCAGATCCACGAGCTTGTCTTTGTGCTCGAAACAGCGAAGGTTGAACTGCAGCGCCTCGGGCGGGTTGCCCATCGTAGAGGTGAGCGGTCCCTGAATCGGGTTGTCCTGCGGCGGACGCGCTTCGGTATCGAAGACCAGGGGGTCTGTCGTCGAGCAGTCGTCCTCGTCGGTAATCATGATCACTGCGAGCAAAGCGTCTTCGCGACTGAAGCCGCTGTTGGCCGTGTTTCGGTCCGACGCCAGGATGCTCTCGAGCTGTTGCTCGAAACCGCAGCCGTCCGTCTGCTGCGTCAGGCAGGTGACGTCGCTGATCAGCTCGGTCTGGTTGGCGTCTCCGGGGTAGTTGAGGTAGCGCGTGCCTTCCGGCAGCGTCTGTGCCGAGCATTCCCCCGGCTCGCCGGCGAGGCCTTGGGTCTGCATGAAGCCGCTTTCGCCGTTTGCGGTACAGCCCACCGGATCGAAATTCAGTCCCACCACTGGAGGTGGACTTGCTGGAGGAACGCTGGAGTAGCCCATGTCTGGCGTGATGATGCCGACGTGAAGGCTCTCGACTGGCGGGAACTCTTCGACCGCGTCATCCCCCACGGCACCGGTCACCAAGAGATCGACCAGCCTCGGTACCTGCGCCTGCAGCTTTGCCTGCTCGTCGTCCATCGAGGGCGAGTCGTCGATTACGATGAGGAGGTCGACCGCGCGTTGCGGGTTGACCGGCACGCTTTGGACGACGCCGTTGATCGTACACGGATTGAGGTTGGCCAAAGGCCGTCGCGTACAGCTGCTAACGGTCGCGACCAACCCCACGATCAGAAGTAAAAAAGCAAAGCGGATCTTCATGTCTTGTCCCCCTACCCGACACGGAAATCATACCCACTTGGGCCCTTGAAGGCCAATCGAGCGAGAACTTTACAGCGGGCCTAGCCCTATACCCGGAGAATTATGAAATTTTTTCCGCGACATGCATTCTGCTATGCAGAAAGTATAGGGTTAAATCCATGCGCCGCGTCCTGGTCGTCGACGATGAAGAAAACATCCGGCTCGTGCTCCGCACGCTGCTGAAGAAGAACGACTATCAGGTCGAGGCGGCCGAAAGCGCCGAAATCGCATTGGAGCAGCTCGAGCGCTTCGACCCGGACTTCGTCCTCGCCGATGTTCGCATGAGCGGCATGACCGGGATCGAGCTCTGCACCGAGCTGAAGGCGCGTTCGTCGCTCGCGACGGTCATCCTGATGAGCGCCTATGGCTCGGTC
>JABDJF010000009.1 GCA_013002645.1 Myxococcales bacterium | reverse complement strand
GCCTTCTTCGCGCGCAGGCGATCGCTGCCCAGGGCGGGGCCCGCGCGACGCACCAGCTCCTGCAGCATCGGGTCGACCTCCGGATCCCATAGCGTGGCGACCGAGACCTGGCTCAGGTCTACGCTCTCATCGTCGGCCGGCGCCGTGAGCCGCATCGCACGCTCTACCGTTAGGGCGGCGGCCGCACGCGCATCATGGCCTCTCCATTCGGCGGCGCGTCTCAAGCCCTCGAGACGCGAAGCGTCGAGCTCGCCAGCCTCGATCTGCGACCAGACGGCGGCTTCGTAGCGAGAGACGATCGTGTCGACCTCCGCCGCTTCGACGAGGTCCACCAGCCCCGACATTGCGGTCGCGCTGGCCGGCTCGGCTTCGAGCGCGTGTCTGTAGGCCTCGGCCGCCGCTTCCGGGCGCTCCAGCTCGATTTCGAGAACGGCGATTCGCGTCCAGGTTTCCGCGTCGGCGAGCCCCAGCGCCTCGACCGCGCGTAGCTCCTCGAGGGCCTCGGCGTTGGCGCCAAGCTGGGTTTCCAGGAAACCTGCGGCCCCCAGGTGCGCCACGCGCCGCTGCTCGTCGGGAATGCTCGACCCGGATAGGCGCTGTAGGCAGTCGACCGCCTCGCGCCATCGTCCCAGCGAGCCATGCACCTCCGCTGCCAAGGCCAGCGCGCCCGCGTGATCCGGATCGGTTGTCAACAGCTCATCGAGCATTTCGAGCGCGCCTGGACGATCGCTGAACCCCCGAAGAAGGCGTGCACGTTCGTAGAGTAGCGCCGGTCGATCTTTCGGGCCGCCGAGCGCGAGCCGCTCGGCAACGAGGGCTTCGAGCGCTGCGGCGTCTTCACGCGCGACGAACAGGTCACGGAGTCTCCGAAACGCGAGATTCCTCGTGGGGTCCTCGTCGAGCGCGCGTCGAAAGAGGTCCTCGGCCTGTTGGTACTGCTGGAGGCAATCCATCCGCACCACCCCGGCTTCCTCCAACAGGTCGCCTCGGAGGGAGTCCTCGACGAACGGCGCGAGCCGCTCGCAGGCCTGTGCGACCAGCGGCCATTCGCCGGCCTGCCGAGCCGCCCCTCGAAGCGTCTCCCATAGCGCCAGATCGTCCGGCCGTTCGTCGACCGCACGGCTGAGAAGGGCGACCGCCTCTGTGCCTCGATCCGCTTCGACCAGAGCGCGGCAGTGGGCTGCGTCGAGGGCCGCGCGCCCCACGGCTTCGCTGTGTTGCAGCCGCTGGACCAACGCATCGACGCGCAGTGCGGCGTCGTCACTCGGCGCGAGCGCCTCGTCGATCGCGACCGCGGCGTCAGGATGGAGCGCCGAGAGCGCGTCGGCATCCTGCGAAAGCATGAACAGCTCGTCGGCAGCTTCGGTCCCTCGGGCGATCCTGGAGGCGCGCAGCCCCTGAAGGAGCGCCGCTGCACGCAACGCTTCGGTGGGCGCCTCGGCCGAGAGCCGAATCCAGGCATCACCTGGGGACGAGCCTTCATCGCCCAGCGACGCGCGAAGCGCGCCGTAGTTGGCGGTGAACCCATTCGCGTCCGAGAGCGGCGCGGCCCCCGCGTCGGCCAAGAGCTCGTCGGCCGCCGCTCTTTGGTTGGCGTTGCTGAGCTTCGCCGGCAGGGACAGGATCGCGATTGCGGCAGCCGCGGCGGTACTGGGGTGCTCGAGGGCAAGCTCGTAGGCGGCGCAAGCGTCGACGCCATCATCGGGGCCCAGGCTGTCACCCCGGAGCAGGGCAAAAAGCTCGGGCACGCCTCCGCCCAGGTCGCCGTTCGCGAGCGAGTCGTACGCGCGCCGTGTCGCACCCGTATCCATCTCTCGGCGGGCGACGTCGAGAAGCGCGAGCGCGGCGGCCGTAGACCCTGGCGCATCGGCGAGGGCTTGCTCATAGGCGTGGCGCGCCGCGGTTAGATTACCGCTTCGTTCAGCGGTCGCCCCCGCAAGAAGGAGCGAAAGCTCGCCCAGCGCGGTGCGTGACTCGGCATTGGACCGCTCACGCGCCAAGGAGACCACGTCTTCCGGGTGGCCTCCTTCACGCAGAACTGCGTCGAGAAGCGAAAGCACATAGCCGTCGTCGGGAGCGCTGGCCAGAGCGGACCGAAGAACCCGCTCGGCGGCCTCCCAGCTGCCGCTTCGCGCGTGAGCCTGCCCAGCCGCGCATAGGTGTGCGAGGCGACGATCTCCTGATGTGCTCTCCGCGCTCACCTCGTGAGCGCGGGCGAGCAAGCCCAAGTCGCCCCTCCATGCAGCCTGTGCCCGTGCCAGCGCCGGCGCCCAAGCACGATTGCCCGAGTCACCCAGCGCGTCGCGAAGCAGTTGCTCGGCGTCTTCCTCTGAGCGAAGAGTGTGTCGCGCGAGGTCGTACCTGAAGTAGGCAAGCGTCGCTCGTTCGTCGGGCTCGACGTTGCTTTGAATCAGCTCATCGCAGCGCGCTCGAATGGCGTCCGGCCGCTTGGCGCGGATCGCAGCACCCATCGCTTCTCGGACGATCGCAGCCTTCGAGGTCGTGGAGGCCTCGATCGCCAAGCTGTAGAGCGCCTGCGCGCGTTCCGAGCCACCCGCATCGACACTGCATAGCTGGGCTGCGCGCCACGCCAGCCGGGCCTTCGCCTCTCCCTCTGCGCGCTCTGCCTTTCCTTCGAAGGCGTCGGCACGCTCGGCGTGACGCGCGCCGCGTATGAGAGCGACATCGAGCGCCGCTTGGGCGTAGCCGGAGCGGGGAAACCGTGCCGCCACATCGCGGAGCGTGTCCAACGCGCTTTCGAAATCTGCGCTAGACCTCGCGAGCCGGATCTGGTGCGCGACAAAGGCCGGGTCCTCGGGGTCCGTGGACCGAAACCATGCTGCCGCATTTTCGGTGACCGCATCGTCCACGCCGCGTTCGGCAACCCGTAGCGATTGCAGTCGGATCAGCCGATTGTCCGGCATCCAGCTCGAGGCCGATGCGAGGTAGCCTCCCGCCGCGTCCGCGTCGTCGAGCTGCGTGGCGCAGCAGCTCGCCGCTTCCTGCCACAGGTGAGCCGCCAAGGCTCGACGCGCGCCTTCGGGGACACAAAGGCTCAGCGGATCGGGACCGCCGCCCTGCTCGACTGCGGCTTCGAGCAGGCGTGCCATCGAGGTCACCGCGCGCACGAACACCTCCCAGCGCTCGTGCTCACGCGCGATGCGGGCTTGCATCGATCGCGACTGCCAAACGAGCGCATCGCATTCACACGCATGTTCGAGCGCCGAGATGGCATCGTCCGGTTGGTCAGCGGCGAGCTCGTGTAGCGCGAGGTCCACCCAGAGCGCGGCGCGCAGAGTCGGGTCAGTGGCGTGCTCCGCCTGTGCGAGCAAGGCCTCGCGAACGGCGCCATCATGACCGCGCGCTTCGGCCAGCCATTCCAAGATGAGCGCTGGAACCGCTGGCTGCAGGGACCGAGAAATCGCCTCGCGTAGGAGCGACGCCCAGTCCTCGGAGTGCATGGCCAAATCCACGAGCGCAGCGCTGCTCAGGGCGGGGCTCGTAGCGCGGGCGACCTGTTCCGAACGAAGCGCTGTCAGGTCGTGGCCGTTTTCGGACCGTTCTGCAATTCGTAGCCGTGCGACGAGTGCTGGCTGGAAGCCCGGGGCGACGGTGCAGGCCTGCTCGTACTGCTCCATGGCTTCCGATATCTGCTCGAGCTCGTGCTCGTAGAGGGCACCGACTTGATAGAGGATCGCGGCCTGGGCTCGCGGTTCGGTTTCTGCATCGAGCTCACGACGCAGGTTGGCGATGCGCAACTCCACCAAATCGCGCCTACGCACACTCTCCGCTCGGCCAATGAGCGCCCTTTCGATCATCCTCCGCCCACGACTAGGTGATGGTCCAACCGCCGTCGATCACCATGACATCTCCCGTCAAGTAGTCCGATTCGTCCGAAGCTAAGAAGACGGCGCCGCCGGCGATGTCCCGCGGCTGACCGACTCGTCCCAAGGCCGTCTTGTTGACGATGCTGGATCGTATCTCATCGTTGTCGACCAACACCTGGGCAAACTTGGTTTCGATCAACCCGGGCGCGATCGCATTGACTCGAATTCCGGCCGCACCAAGCTCCATCGCCAGGGTCCTGGTCATCGAGATCACGGCCGACTTCGTCATGGCGTACACACCTTGCATCGGCGCACCCATCATCCCGACGACGCTCGCAACGTTGATGAGCGACCCCTTCGCCTTGCGATGCTGCAGATGGCCGGCGACGAGCTGAATCATTCCAAAGTAACCCTTCACGTTGACTTCGAAGGTCTTGTCCCACGCCGCTTCGTCGATGCCGAGCATCGGCCCAAAGTGCGGGTTGGTCGCCGCGTTGTTCACCAGGACGTCGACCTTGCCATACGCCTGGAGCGCCTGTTGGAGCATGTCTTCTCGCTGATTTCGGTGGCCGACGTGGCACGCGATGGGCGTCGCGTCGCCGCCGTGGGACCGGATCTCCTCGGCGACGCCCTGCAGACCGTCGATCTTTCGAGAGACGAGAACCACCTTGGCCCCCTCTTCCGCCATGAAGCCCGCGATGGCGGCTCCGATTCCTCGGCTGGCTCCTGTCACGATCGCGACCTTGTCCCGTAGGCGCTCACCCATGCTGTCCCCTCCTGTAGTCCGACATCTATAGCGCTCCGCGGGGTAGTTTTGCCAGCTCGATCTGCACGAGGCTTGCGCGCTTGGGCTCCTGAGCAAGACTAGGGCGTTCTTCGTTTCGCCGAAGAGGTTGTCCTGACGCTGTTCCAAGCCATAGCCGCGATCGTCGCGGGTCTCGTCGCCGTGGTTTGGGGCGCCGATCGTTTCGTCTACGGAGCGGCCGGGCTGGCGAGCAACGTCGGCGTCAGCCGCCTCGTCATCGGGCTGACCATCGTCGCCTTCGGCACCTCGGCGCCTGAAATGTTGGTCTCCGGGATGGCCGCAATGGCCGGCAGCCGCGAGATGGGCGTCGGAAACGCCGTTGGTTCGAACATCACCAACGTGACGCTCGTTCTCGGCGCAGCCGCGCTGGTCCAGCCCCTCAGCATCCACTCCCGTCTGCTCATCCGAGAAATCCCGGTTCTGTTTCTCAGCATGGCGGTCGCCTGGGCATTTCTCTGGGATGGAACGCTCAGCCGGGTAGAAGGCGTCCTGCTGGCCTTTGGGATGCTTCTCTTGGTCGTCTGGATAGGCAGGCAGGGGCGCAAGGCGGACCCGGGGTACAGTGATCCGCCGCCGGGGGCTTTCGACCACGATGACATCCCGGACTCGCTGCCCACGGCCAAAGCAATCGTCCTATTCTCCGTCGGTCTGACCCTCCTTCTGGCCGGTTCCCGCG
>JABDJF010000812.1 GCA_013002645.1 Myxococcales bacterium | reverse complement strand
CCTCGGGGATCCATTCAACCCGCTCGCCGACGGACCAGCAGACATCCCCACGTTCCATTTTCCAGGCAGCCACCCAGAGATCCATCGGCGCGAGCACCTGGCGAATCGCTTCGAATCGGCCATGGATCTCGGGGTCGAGAAAAAAGGACTGGCCGCCGCCGATGAAGGCAATGTGGTATTGCGACGGATGGTGTGCGAGCGCATCGAGCTCGAGGCGCTGCGCGCCTTGGAAGAGCATGTGCATCGCCTCTTCGCCGACGCCGAGGCCGGGGTGATCCTGACCCGGCCACTGCGGTTGGCGCAGCGAGAAGCTGGCGGTGGGGTTTTGGAGCATCATCCACTCGATGTAGAGCAGACGGAGCTCCTCGGGCGGCTCGAGGCCCTCGGGGGCAGGACGGGTCACACGGCGCAAGACCAAATCGACGAGCAGGTGCTGCTCGCCGTCTTTGCGCGCGTGCAGCGTGAGGTGCTGTCGGTCGGGGTCGGTCGGGTCGACCTTCAGCTCCAAGTCGGCGAACCCGAGGCTTCGGACCTGATCGGACAGCCCGTATTTCTCGAGCGCGAACTCGATGCCATGCCGGGAGTAGTAGTCGAGAAGACGCGTCGACTTGTATCGGGGACCGGTCAGGTCTCCCAACAGGTCTGCCTCCGTGAGCTGCCACTCGCCGCTCGAACGCTGTAGCTCGCGGGGATCCAGCTCCTTCGCGATTTGCGCGTATTGTTCGTAGATGCTCGGGGACGGTTCTTCGCTGACCCTGGCCTCGTCGATGAGGAGCCAGCGAATGAAGTCGGTCGAAGCTCGCCAGGCGTCCTCGCTGTAGCCGCCGCCGAGGGTGACGACCGTTGGGCATTCGTACTTGCGCGCGAGCTCGATCACGAAACGATCCCGTTCGAGGACACCCTGCCGCGTGAGCATGAATTCGCCGAGGTGGTCGCCCTGAAGGACATCGGTTCCGGCGATGTAGAAGATCAGGCCGGGCTTGATTCGTTCGAGTGATACGGGGAGCGATTCGCGCAGCTTTTCGAGGTAGGTCGCGTCATCGACCTTGGACGGAAGAAGAAACTGCTCGGCTGCGGCCGCTTCCACGTGGCTCCAAACCGAGCCGTGAATCGAGTACGTGAAGACGGTCTTGTCGTCTTCGTACGCGACGATGTTCCCGTTTCCCTGGTGGTAGTCCAGGTCGACGATCGCAATTGGCGCGTCGAACTCGTCCGTCCGAAGGGATGCGATCGCGACTGCGATGTCGTTGTAGACACAAAAACCAGAGCCGGACTCCGGCTCGGCGTGGTGAAAACCGCCGCCGAGGTTGAAGGCCACCCTGTCTTTGCGTTGAACGGCCCAGCGCGCCGCCTCGACGGTAGCCCCAACTTGGCGCCGTTGTGCGATGAGGACTGGGTCCACGTCGACGTCATGGGCCTCGAGCCCAAAAATGCGCCCGAGGTACTCGGGACGCGCGGTTCGGTCGAGGTACGCCTCGCTGTGGGCCCTTACGAGCTCGGACAAGGCGACGAGAGGCGCCGGGCGAACCTGCTTGGGGCGAATGAGACCTTCGGCTCCGAGTGAGCCGAGGATCTTTTCGCTGCGCGCGACCTCGATGCCGGGAACGCGCGCGGTCTCGACGAGGGCTTCGACTGTGTACTGCGGGTGGTACCAGAGGCCGACCTGATCCCGGAGCCGGCGGTGAGCCGTTCGTCGCTGGTGCCACTTGGCCATGGTGGCTAGACCGAAATGGAGCCCTTGCGAAAGTCGGTCGCCGAGATGTGCACGTTGATCACCACCGGCTTTCCGGCGGCGGCGAACGCCTTGGCTTCGTCCAAGGTCTCGTCGACCCGCGCGGGGTCGTCCAAGAGAAGGCCGACCGCGCCGTAGCCTCGACCGACTTCATGGTACGGCGTTCGGCGGAGCACCGTCCCGATGTCGGTGCCGAGCATGGGAACTTGCTCGCGGGCGATCTGAGCCCAAGATCCGTCGGTGCCGATGACGGCGATCGGCGCGAGCCCGTGACGCACGCAGGTGTCTATCTCCGCAAGGCTGTAGGCGCTGGAGCCGTCGCCGTAGATTAGCCAGACTTCCTTGCCGGGGCGCACCAAGGAAGCCCCGACCGCGAAGCCACCGCCGACGCCGAGGGTTCCAAAGACGCCGGGGTCGAGCCACGACAATGGACCGCGCGGACGCAGAATGTAGGAAGCGGTCGCCACGAAATCCCCTCCGTCGACGACGAGCACAGCGTCGTCCGCCATCTTCTGTTCGATGCGCTGAAAAAGGTGCAGCGGGTTGACGAGATCCGTCGGCTCCTTCGCTTGTTGGCTGATTTCTTGGTCCCGCGCGGCCTCTCGGGCGCGAAGCGTCTCGAACCAATCGGCCCAGGGGCCGAGGCCTGCGCCCGCCGTGTCTGCGAGCTCCCGGAGGAATTCACCCGCGTGCATGTGCACCGGAATCTCGGGGCGCCGATTCTTGCGCATCTCGCTCGAGCTGAGGTTCGCCGCAACCAAGGTGGCCCCGCTCGAAATGCTTCGTCCGTAGCCCATCCGAAAATCGAACGGAAAGCCCGCGATGACGACCAAATCGGCCTCTTTGAGCGCCGCGGTTCGCTTGTGCCGCAACTGAATGTCGCTGTGCCGTCCCAGCAGGCCGCGCGCCATGCCGCCAAGCCATGTGGGGATGCCGAGTGTCTTGACCGCGTTGGCGATGGGCTTTGGATCGCGGCAGTTGACGAGGGCCTGACTGCCCACCACGAGCGCCGGCCGCTCTGCCTTGCGAAGAAGCGACGCGACTTTGTCGACGTGCGGGCTCTTGCTGCTTGGCTTCGGAGGAAGAGATTCGAGCGACGGAGGGATGATGCTCACGTGCGGCTGATTGAACTGACGGTAAAGATGGCCGCGCATGTATAGCTCGAGGGCCTTGGAGCCGAGGTTCTTGGCGCCCTTGACCCCGCTCTCGTTCATGAACATCTCCCGAACCATCTCTTCGGGGTAGAGAACGTCGATGGGCACTTCGATGAAGACGGGACCCGGGACCCCGCTTTTCGCCAATTCCAAGGCCCTCTCGACCGTCGGTCCGATGCTGTTGAGCTTCTTGATCGACACGGCCCATTTGGTGATGGGCTCCATCAGCGAAATTTGGTCGATGTCTTGAAGCGCGCCGCGCCCCTTGAGCAAGGTAGCGGCGGCGCCGCCGAAGATCACGAGTGGGGACTGCGCCAGTTGGGCGTTTTTCACGGCGGTAATCGTGTTGGTCACGCCGGGGCCTGCGGTCACCGCAGCGACTCCGGGGACGCCCGTCATCCGCGCAACCGCGTCTGCCGCAAAGACGGCGCTGACCTCGTCGCGAACATCGACCACTTGGATACCATGGGCGTCCGCGCCAACGAGAATGGGTGAAATGTGCCCACCGCACAGGGTGAACAACTGCTTCACCCCCTGAGATGCCAGGATCCGCCCGATGATCGCGCCGCCGTCGTCTGCCATCACTTACTCCCAACTCCTTCGAGCACGTGTCGCTCGAGCACGAAACAGGTAAAGGTGCCTTCGAATACCTTCTCGGATTTGACCGCGGCTTCGACGCGCACCTCGCGCTTGCGGCCCTTTGCATCGAGGGTCTGCGCGCTCGCGATGATTCGATCGCCAACGCGAACCGGCCTGAGAAACCGGGTCTCGGCCGCGCCTAGAACCACGTTCGGGTCGTTCACCGCAAGCATGGCCGCGTAGTCGGCGACGCCGAAGACGAACCCTCCGTGAACGAGCCCCCGCGCATCCACCGCCATCGAGCCCGCTGCGTCCAAGGACACGCGCGCCGTGCCTTCACCGAGCGCCAGCACGCTGCCGCACAGGCGAGGATCCGCCCGTAGATGGGTCTTCGGCTCCATGGGCGCGCACGATTACACGAGCCGGGGGTCGAGAAAAGCAGTCTGAGGCCCGGGGACGGCCTTTATCGCTTGCCGATTGGGCGATCGGGTGTCTAATAGATGACCGAATTACAATGAGATGGAGGGTCATGTGAACGAGCTTGCGCGTTACCTGATGGAAAACGCTTACATCGACTTCCAGGGCGGAATCACGATCGAGGAAGTCCGGAAGTTCCTGAGGGACGAAGACAGTCGCGAGTCCCGAGCCCTCCTGTCCAGGCTCATCGAGGAGAACGGATTGGATGACCTCATGGTGACGATTGCGGATTGCTTGAAGGAGTACATTCGAACAGGGATCAACGAGGACATCGTTCGCGCGCAGCTCACCACCTACAGCGAGTCGTGAGACCAGGGCGTTGGTTCGATATCTCTGCTAAGGTCGGCTTCCTGATGCGCTCCATTCTTCTGTGCGTTTCGTTGGTTTTCGCGTTGCTCGGCTGCGAGCGCTCGACCGAAGCCGACAGCGGCCCCAAAGATGACGCCCCGCCGGTCAAGACCGCCCCTGGGGCTTCGAAAGAGCCCATTCGCAGCCTGCCCCAGGTCGATACGAGCGCGCTCGACGATTTCACCGAGGGCATTTGGATCGACATGGTCAACGAGCTCCTCTCGCCTTGCGGCGAGCCGGTGAGCGTGGCGCGTTGCATTTCCGAGAATCGCAAGTGCAAGAAGTGCGTGCCGGCGGCCCGCTACATCGCCCGTCTGGTGAACGACGGCTACTCGCGCGACGAGCTTCGCAACATCTATCGCATTCGCTACGGGGACGACACGAAGGTCGAGAAACTCACGGCGCACGATTCGCCGCTGCGCGGCTCCCCGATGGCGAAGGTCACGATGTACGAGTTCAGCGATTTCCAGTGCCCGCACTGCAAGATGACGGCGCCGTATCTGAAGAAGATCGTCGAAGAGTCCAATGGCAAGGTGAAGCTGGTGTTCAAGCAGTATCCGCTGCCGGGCCACCCGAAGGCGCGCGAAGCATCCAAAGCGACCATCGCGGCGGAGAGGCAGGGGAAGTTCTGGGAAATGCACGACTTGCTCTTCGAGAATCAAGACGACCTGCAGACCGCGAACCTCGACGACTATGCCAAGCAGCTAGGGCTCGATCTGAAGCGGTTCAGGACCGATATGCAGTCCAAAGAGACCGAGAAGAAAATCGAGGCAGACATCGCCGAAGGTCACGCGGCCGGCGTCGATTCGACTCCCTCGATCTATGTCAACGATCGTCGCTACATCTTCCCGCCGGATCAACTAGGCGCCTACGTACGCGAAGAGCTCGACCAGTGAATCGCGATGCGGGTGTTTGCGTCGTAGCCCGATGAAGTCTCTGTGCTTCGCTCTAGCAGCGATGCTGCTGATGGCCGCCGGCGCGCGCGCCCTCACTTCGGGCGATTCCCCGCCGGCGATCGACATGCCCGACCAGACAGGAGCGAAGGTTGATCTGGCCGCGCTCAAAGGGGAGGTTGTTCTCGTCGATTTCTGGGCTTCGTGGTGCGGTCCCTGCAAGAAAGAGATGCCGTTCCTCGAAACGCTGCACGACGAGTACGCCGCGCAGGGGCTGGTGATCGTCGGGGTGAACATCGACAGCAGCGCGAAGAAGATGAACAAGTTTCTGAAGAAGATGCCGGTGAGCTTTCGGATCGTTCACGATCGAAAGCTGGTCGTAGCGAACAGATACGAGCCTGAAACGATGCCCACCTCGTACTTGATCGGAAGAGACGGGACGGTGCGGTATGTGCACGCGGGGTTTGCGAAGGGGGACGCTACCGTATTGGAAGAGCGGGTGAAGGCGTTGCTTGCGGAGACCGACGAAACCGATTGAGGAAACGGGGCGCGGGGCTGCGCCGAACGGCTCGGCTTGCAAAGGTGGCCGGAGGGGCTTGAAGCCTGAGGCCACGCAAGCCAAGCCTCGTCGCATGCGCCAATCCGCGGTGGCTGCTGTTGTGCGG
>JABDJF010000809.1 GCA_013002645.1 Myxococcales bacterium | reverse complement strand
TGGACGTTCTCGGAGTCCAGAACCTCGGCAATGATTCGCACCGGATTCTTACGGTCGCGTGCCGCTAGGCTCTTGGTCATTGCGGAGCGAATGGTGAACACCGTGAGGATCGTCGTGGCATCGGCTTGCTGGGGCTTCACGCGCCGCGAACCAATCACGATGACCGTCGAGGAATACGCAATGCGAGCCTTGTCGAGCTCGCTCTCTTTGGTGGGGTCGCCCTGAACCCACATGAATTCAGGAGCGAGCTCGCGCGGTCGTTCGTACGGACCGAACAGCACGACGCGCTGCTCCTCGAAATCGATCTCCTTGCTGAGGACATTGAGCAGCATTCCGCTGCCGAGCTCGTACCCACAGACGACGATGTGATTGACATAACCGCTCATTCGAAACTGCTCCTCTCGGATGCTCAGGACCGCGTGTAACAAGCTGTGGCCGATGACGCCCGCAAAAAGAGCCAAGGTGAACAGACCGCCCACAATCATCACGCCGCCGATGACGCGGCCCAAGGTCGTCGCGGGGGTGATGTCGCCGAAGCCGACCGTTGTAATCGTCACCAGGGCCCACCACAGCCCATCGCCAACGGTGCGGATCTCGGGATTGGAAGCGCGTTCCACGAGAAACAGGCTGATTCCACCGAGAATCGTCTCCACCCCGAGGACGGAAAACGCAAAGGTGAACAGGAGGCGGTCTTCTTCGAAGGCATGCATCAATCCCCGAAAGGGGTTCGCATAACGAAACAATTTTCGGGTGCGCAGGAGTCGCAAGAGACGCAAAGCACGCAGACCACGAAGTGCAGGGACCAGGGCTAGCACCGTGAGGATGTCGATCAGCATCATCGGTGTCAGCGCGAATCGAATGCGACCGAAAATTTCCGTGCGCAACCTACCGAGCGGCGGCTTCTTGAACACCTCCAGCACCGGAGGGCGATACGTCAGTATCCTCGTGCCGACCTCAATCGCGAACAGCCACAGAACGACACGGTCGATGCGCTGAAGGACCCGATCGCCCGCGGTGCCCTCCGGAAAGAATGGCTCCAAGACGAGCACCACGATCGACAAAAAGATCAGGGTCCAGACGGCCGACTCGACCACTCGATACACCTGAGTGCGCGGGTCGTGAAACGCAGCATGCAGGTAGTCGCGCGCAGTCATGCGACGCGAGGATCTCTGCACGGACCGCTGGTGTCAACCGCTGCGACGGGTGTCGCCAAGCAGTCTACTCTGCCGCCACGGGGGTCTGCTCGACTTCGTTGAGCTCGATCGCGTCTGCGAGGATCTCGGCAATGTCACGTTGGGCGATCTCGTCGGCCTTTTCCTCGTCCTTGATGCCGTCCGTCAGCATGGTCATGCAGAATGGACACGCGCTGGCGACAGTGGTCGCGCCCGTGTCGAGCAGCTGCAGCGTGCGCTTGTTGTTCACCCGCTCTTCGCCCTGCTCTTCCATGAACATCTGCGCGCCGCCTGCACCGCAGCAAAGTCCCTTCTTGCGGTTCCAGTACGGAACCTCGGTCAGCTCCAGCCCTTCGATCGATTCGAGAATCTGGCGCGGCGAATCGTAGACCTGGTTGTAGCGGCCGAGGTAACAGCTGTCGTGGTACACGACCTTGCCCCTCACCGCCTTCGACGGGATGAGCTTGCCCGCGACCAGCAAACCATTGAGGAAATCGCTGTGGTGCACCACGTCGTACTTCCCGCCGAAGTCGCTGTACTCGTTGGCCAGTGTGTTGAAGCAATGGGGGCAGGCGGTGATGATGGTCTTCTTCGACGCATCGTAGCCGTTGAGGGTCTCGACGTTCTGCTCCGCGAGCATCTGAAAGAGATATTCGTTGCCGGCGCGACGCGCGGGGTCGCCGGTGCAGGTCTCCTCGGTGCCGAGAATGGCAAAGTCGATGCGTGCTTTCTTGAGGAGCTTCGATACGGCGCGCGCCACCTTCTTGGCGCGGTCATCATAGCTGGCTGCGCAGCCAACCCAGTACAGGACCTCGGCGTCGGGCTTGTCGCTCAGAAGCGGAATGCCGAGGCCGTCGGCCCAGTCAGCTCGATCCATCGCGGAGATGTTCCACGGGTTGCCATTGGTCTCGATACCGTTGAACGCGCCCTGGAGCTCCCCGGGGAACTCGTTCTTCATCATGACTTCCTCGCGTCGCATGCCAACGATTTTGTCGACGTAGGAAATCATGACCGGACACTGCTCTTCGCATGCACGACAGGAGGTGCAGCCCCAAATCACGTCCGGATGGAGGACGTTGGGAACCAGATCGACCACCGTTTCCCCAACGAAGTAGCCGCCCGCCGGCGCAGCCGGGAAAGTGTGAATCGGCTCCTCTGCGGCGCTCGGCTTGGGATCTGCGGCGGGCGTATCGCCTGGTTCTTCGACCAGAGATTCCTTGCCGAACATCGCCTTTTCGGTCGAGTAGAGATGATCACGAATCGCCAAGGTGAGGTGTTTGGGAGAGAGCTTCTTCCCGGTGATGTAAGCCGGGCAGTTGTCGCTGCACCGCCCGCACTCGGTGCAGGTGTACAGGTCCATGATGTGCTTGTACGTGAGATCGCCGAGCCGGTTGATCCCAAGCGACTCCTCACGCTCTACTTTGCCTTCGAGGTCGTCGACTTTGGGAAGGGCATTGGGCCTCCTCTCGTAGGCAAACACATTTGGAATGACGGTAAGCACGTGGAAGTGCTTCGAATAGGGGAGGATGTTCAAGAAAATGAGAACGAACGCGGAGTGCCACCAGAAGCCAGCATGCTGGAACGCGCGGACGAAACCGTCGCTCTCGGCGCCAGAGAGAAGCTGTGCTGCGATGCCGCCGAAAGGCTCCCACCAGCCCGCATGAATCGCCTCGCCATATGCACGCGAATCGAGGACCAGGGTAGCGCCGACGTAGAGGAAGTCCGCGGCCATCATCGTGATGATAATGAAGAGAATCAGGATCGGCTCGGTGAAGACGTAGCGGTTGGCGTGGTGGCCGAGCGTCATGCGAGGCTTGTCCTTCACGGCTTCCGGGTCGCCGCTGTCCAGACCGCGCTTGACCCAGCGGAGGTACAAGAAGAGGACCGAGCCGACGATGGCGGCGAACGCGGCGAGCTCCTTCGCAAAGGAGTAGAGCTTCCCAACGAGGTGGTCGGTGCTCAAGAGCCCCCAGAAGTCGAACCCGGGGTCGAAGCCTCGGCCCCAGAGCATGAGGCTGTTGAGCAAGAGCACCTGGAAGGCGATGAAGATCCCGACGTGGGCGAAACCCGCCAAGGTGTAGTTG
>JABDJF010000805.1 GCA_013002645.1 Myxococcales bacterium | reverse complement strand
CCCCGTGAACGTCGATTCGGGCATCGCCGGCAACTGGGTCCTGACTCCGACCGCTCAGTACGAAGAGTGCCGGTACGCCGGCGGGACCTGGTGGGAGGAGGACCCGTTCTCGAGCTTCGAGATCCATGTCGACTGGCCAGGGGGGGAGGGCACCGACGCCATCGAATCCACCTACGTCCCGGACATTGGGTCGAGGCTCACGGGGACCTGGGACGAAGAGTCGGGTGATTTCCAACTCGGCACCGACACCACGACCATCCGTGAATGCGAATACATGTTCTACGCGTATGACGTCTGCGGCGATGCGGTGAACTGCGAGTTGGTCTCGTGTCAAAACATCACGACCATTGCCGGCGCGACGTCGGAGTCCGACGAGACCAAGTCCGTCGAGGGCATGACCGCGCAGGCTGACTGGTACTACAGCGTGACGTTCTCCTACGGCACCTCGATCCCGCCCACCCAGAACACCGGCGAATGCCGAGGTTCCGCGACCGTGAACGGCGAGCGCAAGTAGTCAGCGCCTCTGGCGCGTCGCACGCTCGAATCAGTGCATTTTCCAAACGCGGCCCTTGTCGCGTCTCGACTTGCCCCGATCCTTGCGCATGACGAGATCGAAGCTGACCACGCCGAGATGATAGAAGTCTTGCCAGCGCTCTTGGGTCACGCTGCTTGCGATGTACTCGTGATGGGATGCAAACACGAACCGGTAGGCAAAGATGATTGCGCTTCGGGGGCTGTCCGGGTGTCCGCCGGTGATCGGAATGCGAATCCCAAAGTTTCCATACGCCCCCAGCGTCGTATCGGGAAACAGCACCTCGGTGCTGTCCGAATCCCGAAACACGATGGGCTTCCCGTTGATCGGATGGCTCGAATAGAAGCCGCCAGCTACGAACGGAACGACAGACTTGCCCTGATACGAGAAGATGATCCCAGCATCGGGGCTGATATACCCCCCGGCTGCGCTTCCCCCGCCGCCGAAGCCGGCCTGGACCGCAAACCAGGAGGCGGCTTCGTACTTGAAGCCCGCCCTCGCAGAATACAGCGCGTGGCTAGCGCTCGTGTTCCAATCCGTGTCTCTCGCTCCGATGACGGCGAAGCCAGCTTCGAGCGCACCTTCCAAGCCGCGTCCGAATCCATACCGCCCCTGCACGGTGCCCGCGCCGACCGACGGGCCCCAGACGGCTGCGCCTCCGGCGAGCGCGCCTTGAATCGCAAAGTCCCCTTTCGGCAGCGCCTTTGCGGCTTCGAGTGGAACCATCCGTCCGGGCGGAGAGTGCAAGTACGGGCTGCATGCGCTCGCACCTATGCAGAGCGCGAGGACCGCGAGGCTTCGGTAACCCGGCGCGTCATGCCACAGCGAGCCCACCGGTCCTCCGCCGCACCCGTCCCAACGTCCCCGCGAGATACTGCGCCCGAGTAGCAGACCGCTGAAGCTTGCCACTCGTCGTCTTCGGCAACGAGCCCGCGTCGATGAGCACCACCTCGCTCACCGTGAGCCCGACCTCGCGCTGCACGGCGCGGACGATGTTCGACTCGATGGTTTCCGTCTCGCCGAAACGATACTCGGCGGCCACGACGATGCGCTCGGTAGGGTTGCCTGAAATCGAAAAGGCCGCGACGTTGCCCATGCGCACGCCGTCGACGCGCCCCGCCGCCACTTCGATCGGCGTCGGGTCGTAGTTGCGGCCGCGGACGATGATCATGTCTTTCAAACGGCCTGTGACAAAGAGCTCGCCCCCCGACATGTACCCAAGGTCCCCCGTCTTTACGCCGCCGTCGGCAAAGACACGCTTGGTTGCCTCTTCGTTCTCCCAGTAACCGTCCGTGACGCTCGGTCCCTCGACGAACACCTCTCCGATGCGTCCCTCCGGAAGCGACGCGCCGTCTTCACCAAGAATCGAAACGCGATGGCGGGGTAGGGCGCGTCCGCACGACACCACCGGAACGCGACGCTCGAGGTGGTGGAGTTCTGACCCGCAGTCGCCGTCGGTTGCTTCGGATCGCAGCGCGCGCTGGTCCACCTTGAGCTCTTCCTCGATCCCCGCGAACGTCACCGCCAGTGTGGTTTCGGCCATGCCGTAGCAGGCGAGAAACGCACTCGGATTCAACCCTGCCTCACCAAAACGCTCGAAAAAGCCCTCGATGGCATCCGGCTGAATGGGCTCCGCGCCGCACCCGAGCACCCGTACCGCCGACAGATCCAGTCCCTCAATCGACTCCGTGCGCCGCGCTGCCAAGGCATAGCCGAAGTTGGGCGCAAACGAGATCGTGCCCCGCTCTTCGGAGAGGGTCCGGATCCAAACCTCCGGTCGCTTCAAGAAGTCGAGCGTCGAGATGAACGTGACCGGCGTCCGCGTCACCAGCGGCGACATCACAAACCCAATCAAACCCATGTCGTGGTAGAGCGGCAGCCAGCTCACCGCGCGGTCCTCGGCGCTTGCGCCCAAGCCGTCCACCATGATGGCCTGCGCATTCGCCCAAAGGCTCCCGTGCGTCACCCGCACCCCGCGAGGCGCCGACGTGCTTCCAGAGGTGAACTGAAGAAACACCACTTGGTCATCGCTCACGGCGCCGAGGTGCAGCGCCCCGCCATCGGGCAGCTCGTCCATCGAGACCACTTCCCGCAGCGACGCAATCCGATCCGGAAGCCCGCGCAGCGTGTACGCGACCGGCGAGTCGGCAAGAACCAAGCTCGCCCGCGCTGTCGCCAACATGCGCCCGGTGGTCTCCGCCCAGGAGTCCAGCTGCCCCAGCGTCAGCGGCGGATACAAAGGCACCGCAATGAACCCCGCCCGAACGCAGCCAAGAAACGCCGGCACGAAGTCCCGCGGACGATGCAACACCAGCCCAACCCGATCGCCACGCCGAACCCCGAGTCGCTCCATCCCCCGAGCAAGCCGGTCCGCTTCCGCGACGAGCTCCCCGTACGTCAGCTCCGCGACCGAGCCGTTGTCCCGATACCGATGCCCCTCACGCTCAGAGCGCGCGAGCTGTTCCAAAAGCTGTGAAAAGTCATTCGCTGGCATGTCTCAGGCTCCGTTCCCACCGCCCACCGACGGGGCAGTGTCCCTTTCGACCCCCTCGCAGGTGCATCAGCCATGCCAGCCGCAGACCTCAATTCCCCAATATTTTTGTGAATTCCGGCCCCCCGACCGGCGCCTAGCTGTGACTCCCGCGCACAGATTCCTTCACACGTAATTTTCCACCCCTGCGCGCCCATTCACCGGCCGCGCGGCCTTCGCTATCGCGTCCGAGGCTCGCGTTGCGCTACGGCTCGTCGCAATCCATCGAGCCGAAGCTGAGATGCCCGGCTCGCACCGGAACCCTGATACGGTTTGCGGCATCTCCCGGCCACGCGATCCTGGCCGTGCAGTTCGTCGCAGTCCCGCCGAATTCGATTTGATGCTCGCCCGGCGTGACTTCGAAGAACCCGCCACGTCCCGTGGATGTCGTGGCGGTCAAGCCCACCGTGGTCTCCTGTTGCTCATCCGTGTAGAACGGCGTGGCCGTTTCGTCCAGGAGCTCGTAGGTCACGCCCGCCCTCAACGAGAACGCAGCGAGCGAAAGCGTGCCGTCGGGACTCCATGGATACGGGACGATCACCTTCATGGCATCGGCCTCTAGCAACGCGTCGCTGATCAACGGCCAGTTGGTAGTGGGCAACGGCTCGTCGGTTACATCCCCGAGCAAGTACGGCCCGTAGCCATCCTTCGACACCGTGTAGCTCACCTCTTGGTCGGCCGGCAGCATGATGCTGGCCAAACCGGCTGCGTCAGTCGTCGCGCAGTTCGTCGTATCGGTTTCACAGAGCTCGGCCCCTTCGAGGCCCGGTCCAGTGAAGATAGCTGCGTCAATGCTCGGCGCCTCCGTGACCATCACAGAGAGCTCCACCATGGCGGACCCACCCATGCCCGCAGCGCCGCCGATTCCTCCAGCGCCAGCCGCACCCCCGGTTCCGGCAGCGCCCCCACCAGCGCTGCTC